>JAKOOD010000484.1 GCA_022701635.1 Burkholderiaceae bacterium
CCGGCTCGGCCAGGCGCAGGCCCAGCCCGCTGCCGGCTTCCAGCACGCGCGCCAGCAGCATGCGCAGCACCACCGGGCCGCCGTGGCCCTGCAGTTCCAGCACGTCTTCGCCGGTATACGAATGCGGACCCTTGAAGTACAGCGCCAGGCCTTCGTCGATATGGGCGCCGGCGGCGTCCTTGAACGGCACATAAGTGGCGTGGCGGGGCGCCAGCGTCATGCCCGGGAACAGGACGTCGATCAGGGGCGCCAGCGCCTTGCCGGAGGCGCGCACGACGCCGATGCCGCCGCGGCCGGGAGCGGTGGCGATGGCGGCGATGGGGGAAGTGTCTAGTTTCATTGGGAGGATTGTAGTGGAATAAAAAAAGCCCGTGCAAGCACGGGCCTTTTCCATCGATACGAACCAGCCTACTTCGCCGGCGCGTACTTCTTGGTGATCACATACTGCTGCGCCATCGAGATCAGGTTGTTGGCCACCCAGTACAGCACCAGGCCGGCCGGGAAGAACAGGAAGATCACGGAGAAGGCGATCGGCATGAACATCATCATCTTGGCCTGCATCGGATCGGCCGGCTGCGGGTTCAGCTTCTGGGTCACGAACATCGAGATCGCGTACAGGATCGGCAGGATGAACAGCGGATCCTTCATGGTCAGGTCAGGGACCCAGCCCCACGAGGCGCCGCGCATCTCGACCGCGGCCTGCAGCACCCAGTACAGCGCCAGGAACACCGGCATCTGCACCAGGATCGGCAGGCAGCCGCCCAGCGGGTTGATCTTCTCGGACTTGTACAGCTCCATGGTGGCCTGCTGCATCTTGACCGGATCGTCCTTGAAGCGCTCGCGGATCGCCTGCATCTTCGGTGTCACCGTCTTCATCTTGGCCATGCTGCGGTAGCCGGCCGCCGACAGCGGGAAGAACAGCAGCTTGATCAGGATGGTGAAGGCGATGATGGTCCAGCCCCAGTTGCCGATCATCGAATGCAGCCAGTTCATGGTGGCGAAGATCGGCTTGGCGATGATCGCGGCCCAGGCGTAGTCGCGCACCAGGTCCAGGCCCGGGGTCACGGCTTCCAGCAGCTTCTCTTCCTGCGGACCCGAGTACAGGCGGCTCTCGTTCGACACGGTCTGGCCCGGCTGCAGGGTGCCCAGCGGCAGGTTGGTGCGGATCGCGAACAGGTTGTTGCCCAGGCTCTTGGTTTCGATGTCGCGCTGCAGCTTCTCCGGCGGCACGAAGGCCGAGACGAAGAAGTGCTGCGAGATCGCGATCCAGCCGTCGGTGGCGGTCTTCGAATGCTCGGCGCTACCCTTGGCGATCTTGTCGAAGGTCAGCTTCTGGTACTTGTCCTGCGAGGTGTACAGGGTCGGACCGGTGTAGCTGCTGTTGAAGAAGGTGTCGCCTTCCGGCTTGCTGCCGTCATGCATCAGCTGCAGGTAGAGCACCGGGTTCACCGCAGCGGCGCCGATGTTGGCGACGTCGTGGCGCACGCCGATCACGTAGTCGCCGCGCTTGAAGGTGAAGGTCTTGGTCAGGCGCACGCCGCCCTGCTCCGCTTCCAGCACCAGTTGCACCTGGCCGTTGCTGTCCACGGTCGGACCGGAACGCACGGTGAACGGGGTGCTGTGGCTCGGCATCGGGCCGGCCGGGCTGTTGCCGGTCAGGCCGGTCTGGCCGAGATAGGTGCGGCCGTTGGCGCTGTCGACGTGGAACAGCAGCTGGTTCTTGCTCTGATCGACCTTGTCGCGGTACTTCAGCAGCTCCAGGCGCTGGATCACGCCGCCGGCGGTGTTGATGTCGACCTTGAACAGATCGGTCGTGACGGTGACGATGCGGGTGGCGATCGGTGCCACAGCCGGGGCGCCCGGGACGGCCGCCGTGGTGGTGGCGTTCGGCTGGACGCTGTTGCCCTGGGCGGCCGGTGCGGTCGCGACCTTGGCCGGCGGCGCGTTCGACAGCAGCGACTGCTTGCCGTTGGCGACCATCCAATCGTTCCACAGGACGAACAACGAGACCGCGAACACGATCCACAAAATGGTACGTTTATTGAATTCCATTGAGGTCTTAGTCAGGAGTGCTTGCAGCCGCAAGCGGTTGGTGATGAAGGCGCTTGTTTACCCGTACCGGCGGGCGGCACCGGGTCGACGCCGCCGTCGTTCCACGGATGGCAGCGGCCCAGCCGGCGCAGGGCCAGCCAGCTGCCGCGGACGGTACCGTGGACTTGCAGCGCTTCGACTGCGTAATGGGAACAGCTCGGATAGAAACGGCAGTTCTGTCCGAGCATCGGAGACACCAGTAACTGGTAACCGCGCAACAGCCAGACGAGCAGCCGGTTCATGATGGCCTCGGCCCCGACCCCGGGGGCGTGGCAGCCGCCGGAGCGCCGGCCGCCGGAGCGCCGGTCGCCGGTGCCGGATCGGCAGCAGTAGCATTGTTCGACAACGGCGCAGGCTTGCGCATGCGCGGCGCCTGCGACGCGAACAGCTTCGCCAGCTCGGCGTGCAGCAGCGTCTTCAGGGCCGTATTCGTGGCCGGACCGGCCTTGGTATTCACCGGGCGCGCCAGGCGCACGATGCAATCGATGCCGGGTAGCGGCGTGGTACGGAACAGTTCGCGCGTGATGCGCTTGATCGTGTTGCGCGTGACCGCGCGCGGGGCGAAACGTTTGGCCGCGACGACGCCCAGCCGCGCATGAGGCAGGGCATTCGGTCGGGTGTAGAGCACGAAATGCGCGGTTTTTTGTGCCGGGCGCAAACGAAAAACGGATGAAAACTCATCCGTTTTTACGATACGCCGAACGCGCGCGAAGTCGTGCGAACCTTCGCCTGTCATGGCTGACCGCAGCGCGATTCGAAAGGCAGGCTTGGCTTAGACAGCCAGGCGCTTGCGGCCCTTGGCGCGGCGCGCGTTCAGGACTTGACGGCCACCACGGGTAGCCATGCGTGCGCGGAAGCCGTGCGTGCGCTTGCGACGAACGACGGAAGGTTGGTAAGTACGTTTCATGGTGGTCTCGCTTAAAGCAAATTAGAATGCAAAAATCGGAGCTGAGCCCTCAGGCGCTCCGCAAACCCGCTGCGCGTTGCAGTTTTTGGCTGCGACGCTCGCGACGGTTTGCAAAGCTCCCTAGGTCAGCATTGCGCCAATGACATTTCGCAGTTGTTAAGCCAGCGTCACGCCACAGCAAAGCTAGTTCGCCTGTGTGCCGAGTGTCAGGTTGACAATGCGTACGGGCGGGGAACCCTGAATTAGACAGCATTTGCCTGCCCACTGTCAAGGCAACTGTTGCGTTGCAACGGCGGCAACCCCATCTGCTTGCACTACGCAAACGGTTGCTTTTACGTCCAGGCCTGTTGAGATTCGGTGGAAAAATCCTGGATCGCCTGTGGATAACTTCCGAGAAGACAGGTAAAATAGAGTGTTACGCTTACTTTAGTCGATGTATGGAAAACTTTTGGCAGACCTGTTCCTCGCAGTTGGAACTCGAGCTGACACCGCAGCAATACACCGCGTGGATCAAACCGCTCGTCGCCCTCGATTACGAGGATGGCAAGCTGCGTGTCGCCGCACCCAACCGTTTCAAACTCGACTGGGTCAAGACACAGTTTGCAAACCGCATCACGGAACTGGCTTCCCAATACTGGGAACGGCCGGTCGACGTGCTGTTCGTGCTCGATCCGAAGAACAGCGCGCCGAAGAGGGAAACCACGTCCGCGCCTGCCGCGCCTTCAGGCAACGGTAACGGCAGTGGCGCCATCGGTGTGAATGCCGCGGCCGACCGCACCGTGCCGGCCATGCCGGTGATCACGCCGGACAACGTCATCGCCAACAATCCGCGCCGCGAGCAGAGCCGCGTCAATCCGGACCTGACGTTCGAGAACTTCGTGACCGGTAAGGCGAACCAGCTGGCGCGCGCCGCCGCGATCCAGGTCGCCAACAATCCGGGCATCTCGTACAACCCGCTGTTCTTCTACGGCGGCGTCGGCCTCGGTAAGACCCACTTGATCCATGCGATCGGCAACCAGGTGATGGCCGACCAGCCGGGCGCGCGCATCCGCTACATCCACGCCGAACAGTACGTGCGCGACGTGGTGACCGCGTACCAGCGCAAGGGTTTCGACGATTTCAAGCATTACTACCACTCGCTGGACATGCTGCTGATCGACGATATCCAGTTCTTCGGCGGCAAGAGCCGCACGCAGGAAGAGTTCTTCTATGCGTTCGAAGCGCTGATCGCGGCCAAGAAGCAGATCATCATCACCTCGGATACCTACCCGAAAGAGATCACCGGCATGGACGACCGCCTGATCTCGCGCTTCGACTCGGGCCTGACGGTCGCGATCGAACCGCCGGAACTGGAAATGCGGGTGGCGATCCTGATGAAGAAGGCGGAATCCGAAGGCGTGGTCCTGAATGACGACGTCGCCTTCTTCGTGGCGAAACACCTGCGCTCGAACGTGCGCGAGCTGGAAGGCGCGTTGCGCAAGATCCTGGCCTACTCGCGCTTCCACGGCAAGGACATCACCATCGACGTGGTGAAGGAAGCCCTGAAGGACTTGTTGTCGGTGCAGAACCGCCAGATTTCCGTGGAAAACATCCAGAAAACGGTGGCCGACTTCTTCAACATCAAGGTGGCGGACATGTACTCGAAACGCCGTCCGGCCAACATCGCCCGTCCGCGCCAGATCGCGATGTACCTGGCGAAGGAGCTGACGCAAAAGAGTCTGCCGGAAATCGGCGAACTGTTCGGCGGCCGCGACCACACCACCGTGCTGCACGCGGTGCGCAAGATCTCGCAGGACCGCCAGAAGAACGCCGAATGCAACCACGAATTGCACGTGCTGGAACAGACGCTGAAAGGCTGATCACGGAGCGGGAACCGCACCCTGCCGGCATGGAAAACTGAGGGGAAACTGAAGGAAAACTGAAGAGGATTTTTCCCGGTTACTCTGGCAAAATATTGCGCAGGATACATTTTTACCAATAAGGCGGGATCGCGTCACCGTAGCGAGGCTGATCGATCTCTCCCATGACTACCGAGGATATTTATGCAACTGGTCAAATCCACCCGAGACACGCTTCTCCGGCCACTGCAGATCGTGAGTGGTATTGTCGAGCGTCGGCACACTATGCCGATTCTGGCCAATATCCTCATCCGCAAGAACGGCGAAAGCGTCTCCTTCCTGTCGACCGACACCGAGGTGCAGATCACGACCCTGGCCAACATCGGCTCCGGTCCTGAAGAGACCGGCACGACGGTCGCCGCGCGCAAGCTGCTGGACATCCTGCGCGCCCTGCCGGAATCCGGCGACGTCACGCTGACCCTGTTGAACAAGCGCCTGACCGTGCAGAGCGGCAAGTCGCGCTTCGCGCTGCAGACCCTGGCCGCGGAAGAGTTCCCGACCGTGAACGTGGCCGAGACCCACAACGCCTCCGTCACCCTGCCGCAAAAGACGCTGAAGCACCTGTTCAACATGGTGCACTTCGCGATGGCCCAGCAGGACATCCGCTACTACCTGAACGGCCTGCTGCTAGTACTGGACGGTAACAACGTGATCGCGGTCGCCACCGACGGCCACCGCCTGGCCTTCGCCCAGGTGGCCACCGACCAGACCTTCGAGCGCCAGGAAGTCATCATCCCGCGCAAGACCATCATCGAACTGCAGCGCCTGCTGGAAGAAAGCGACGACACCGTCCAGCTGGACATCGCCGCCTCGCAGGTGAAACTGACCTTCGCCGACATCGAACTGGTGTCGAAGCTGGTCGAAGGCAAGTTCCCGGATTACACCCGTGTGATTCCGAAGGGCTACAAGAACGATTTCACGATCAGCCGCGAAGAACTGCTGCGCTCGCTGCAGCGCGCCGCGATCATGACCAGCGACAAATTCAAGGGTGTCCGCTGCATGATCTCGCCCGGCTCGATGAAGATCAGCTCGACCAACGCCGACCAGGAAGAAGCGGTGGAAGAACTGGAAATCGACTACGGCGGCGACGTGATCGACATCGGTTTCAACGTCACCTACCTGCTGGACGTGCTGAACAACCTGAAGTGCGACCAGGTGAACATCGCGCTGGGCGATTCGAATTCGTCGGCATTGATGTCGATTCCGGAAAATGGCGACTTCAAATATGTCGTCATGCCGATGCGTATTTAAAAAAGGCTGAGACGGCCCCATATCGTCTTGTTGCCTGAGACCGCATTCCCTTCGGATCTGCGGTCTGATTTACCCGTTTTTTGAGAAAGCAGTCATGTCCGAGAACACTCAAGCAGTTTTGGAAACCTCGCCGAACAAGGCGGACGAGTACGGCGCCGCGTCGATTCAGATCCTCGAAGGCCTGGAGGCCGTGCGCAAGCGTCCGGGCATGTACATTGGCGACACCTCGGACGGCACCGGCCTGCACCA
>JAKOOD010000491.1 GCA_022701635.1 Burkholderiaceae bacterium
CTGGTGGTGATCGTGTCCGCCAAAAGCGCGCTGACGACGCTGCGCGCCGACCAGGTGGCGGCGATCTTCCTCGGCCAGAGCGCGCGCTTCCCGGACGGCACCGAAGCGGCGCCGCTCGACCAGCGCCTCGGGACCCCGCAGCGCGACGAGTTCTACCTGCGCGTGACCAATAAAACCCCGGCGCTGCTCAAGGCCTGGTGGTCGAAAATGGTGTTCACCGGGCGCGGCCAGCCGCCGCTCGAAGCGCCCGACAGCGCCGCGGTGCGGCGCTGCGTGGCCGGCAGGGCCGACACCATCGGCTACATCGACCGCGCCGCGCTCGACCCGAGCGTGCGCGCCGTGCTGGTGGTGCAATGATGCGCGCCCGCTCCTGGTTGGGGCGCCTGCTCGAGACCCATTTCGTGCTGCCGCTGTTCGCCCTGCTGCCGCTGGCCGCGATCTGGATCTCGACCTTCCACTTCATCGACGCCGAACGCAGCACCGCGGAAAACACCGCGCGCGACGCCGTGCACGAACTGGTCGAGACTTATGAAGCCCAGGTGGCGCGCAACCTGAACGCGATCGACCAGACCCTGAAGGTGATCAAGTACGCGGTGCAGGTGGATGGTCCCGCCGGGGCACTGCCGTCGCTGCGCCGCCAGGGCCTGCTGCCGCCCGGCCTGGTGTTCGCGGTGGCGATCGCCGACCGCGACGGCCGCATCGTCGCCAGCAATCCGGACCGCCCGCTGCACGAGGTCGCGCACGAACCCTGGTTCACCGTGCACCGCGACGGCGGCGCCCAGCCCTTCGTCAGCCGCACCGGCGGCACGCCGGAAGAACCGCACCTGCGTTTCACGCGCCGCATCGAGGCTGCCGGCGGCGGCTTCGGCGGCATCGCCATCGTCGACGTCGACCCGGCCTATTTCACCAGCGCCTACGAACGCTCGCGCCAGGGCGAGCACGGCCTGCTGGCGCTGGTCGGCAGCGACGGCGTCACGCGCGCGCAGCGCGTCGGCGAACGCTTGTCCTGGGGGCGGACGATCAACGTCGACACCATCAAGGAAGACGCCAGCGGCGCCGACGTGACGATGCCCGACGGGGTGGCGCGCTGGCTCAGCGTGCGCCGCCTGCACGGCTTCCCGCTGGCGGCGGTGGTCGGCCTGTCGGGGGCCGAGCAGATGGCCGAATTCGAGCAGCGCCGCGCCACCTACCTCACGGCGGCGCTGGCCGGCAGCCTGCTGCTGGTGGTGCTGGCCGGCCTGGTCAGCGCCTGGTCGTGGCAGCTGGCCAAGGCGCGCCGGCGCGAACGGCGCGCCCACGAGACCTATGCGGCCGCGTCCGAGGCCAGCCTGGACGCGATCTTCGTGCTGCGCTGCGTCCACGGCGCGGACGGCGCCGTGAGCGACTTCACGGTCGAGGAAACCAACCGCCCGGGCGAAGCGCTGACCGGCTATGCCCGGGACGTGATGAGCGGCCGCCGCCTGTCCGAGCTGATGCCGTCCTACCTCGGCAACGGCATCTTCGACGAGCTGGTGCGCGTGGCCCTGCATGGCGGCGTGGCCGAGGGCGAATGGCAGGCGGTGACGCCGCCGGCCGCCGGCCGCTGGCTGCAGCGCCAGGTGGTGCAGGTCGAGAACGGCGTGGTGGCCACGGTGCGCGACATCACCGAACGCAAGCTGACCGAAGACCGGATCCGCCACCTGGCCCACCACGACGAGCTGACCGGCCTGCCCAACCGCACCCTGATCCGCGACCGCCTGGAAGAAGCGATGCGCAAGGCGCGCGAGGACGGCGGCTGCCTGGCACTGGCCTTCGTCGACCTGGACGGCTTCAAGCTGGTCAACGACGGCCTCGGCCACAACGCCGGCGACGCGCTGCTGCAAGCGATCGCGGCGCGCATGGGGGACTGCCTGCGCGGCGGCGACACGCTGGGGCGCCTGGGCGGCGACGAGTTCGTGATCCTGCTGCCGGACGTGAGCGACAGCGCGCAGGCCTTGAACCCGCTGCTGGAGAGTATCCGCGACGCGGTCGGCGCGCCGGTGCTGGTCGACGGCCAGGCGGTGCAGGTCGGCTGCAGCATGGGCGTGGTGATGTACCCGCGCGACGGCGCCGACCCCAAGACCCTGATGATGAATGCCGACGCCGCGATGTACCGCGCCAAGGACCTGGGCAAGAACAACTTCCAGTTTTATACGCGCGAGATGAACGCCAGCCTCGAGGAAAAGCTGGTGCTGATGGAAGGCCTGCGCCAGGCGCTCGACGCCACGCTGGCGGCCGAGGCCGCGGGCCAGGGCCAGGGCAGCCTGGACGGCAACGGCTTCCACCTGCTGTACCAGCCCAAGATCGACCTGCGCAGCGGCCGCCTGTTCGGGGTCGAGGCGCTGATCCGCTGGCACCATCCGGAGCACGGCATCGTGTCGCCGGCGCGCTTCATCGGCCTGGCCGAGGAGTCCGGCCTGATCGTCGCCATCGGCGAATGGGTGCTGCGTACCGCGTGCCGGCAGGCGCAAGCCTGGCTGCAGGACGGTATGGAATCCTTTACCGTGTCGGTCAACGTCTCGGCGCGCCAGTTCGAGGAAAAGCACCTGGTCGGACGCGTCGCCGCGGCGCTGCAGGCATCCGGCCTGCCGCCCGGCGCGCTCGAACTGGAAGTCACCGAGAGCCTGCTGATGCGCGACCTGAACGGCGCCCTCGGCCGCATGGAGGAACTCAAGGCGATGGGCGTGTCGCTGTCGATCGACGACTTCGGCACCGGCTATTCGAGCCTGTCGGCGCTGAAGTCCTTCCCGATCAGCACCCTCAAGATCGACAAGTCCTTCGTGCGCGACCTGGCCGACAGCCCGGACGACCAGGCGATCGCACTGGCCGTGATCTCGCTCGGCCACCGTCTCGACTTGCGGGTGATCGCCGAGGGCGTCGAGACCGAGGAACAGCGCGACTTCCTGCGCGCCCACGAGTGCGACGAGATGCAGGGCTACCTGTTCAGTCCACCGGTGTCGGCGCAGCGCATCGCCGCGCTGCTGCATGAGCAGCCGGGCGGCCTGTCCAGGCAAGGCCCGCCGCCCGCGAAACTGGTAGCATGAACGCCATGCGCCCCACGACACAGACCCGCTTCACGATTGCGCGCCTGCTGTTCGGGGCGGATCCCAAGCTGCACCGGATGCTGCAGTACTGGGCGGCGACGGCCGTGCTGTATGGCTTCTTTCTTTTCCTGTTCTACAACCAGCGGATCGCCGCCACATCGCAGGCGGTCGATGCGCTGGGGCTGTACACCGGCTGCGGCATCGCCGCCTTCTACCTGCTGGTGCGCGCCAGCGGCGTGCTCGGCCTGAAACCCACGACGCTGGCGGTGGCGCAGGGCCTGTTCGGCATCGGCTGCAACATGTGGGCGTATTCGATCACCGGCCCGCTGCGCGGCGCCACGCTGATGGGCCTGATGGTGGTGGTCGTATTCTGCACCTTCGCGCTGCGCCCGCGCCAGACCCTGGCGCTGGCCTTCGCCGGCCTGTCCGGCATGGGCCTCACCATGTGGTGGCACCAGGCCCACGATCCGCTGCATTATCCGCCGGCGGTGGAAGGCGTGACCTTCGCGATCATGGCGGCCTGCTCGCTGGCGGTGACGTTCCTCACCGGCGAGATGACCAAGCTGCGCGCGCGCCTGAGGCGCCAGCGCGAGGAGCTGGCGGCGGCGCTCGACACCATCCGCACGCTGGCCACCGTCGACGAACTGACCGCGCTGGCCAACCGCCGCCACATGAACGAGGTGCTGGCGGCCGAGGAACGCCGCCAGCCCGCCGCCGCTTCCAGCACCTGCATCGCCCTGCTCGACATCGACCACTTCAAGCAGATCAACGACCGCCACGGCCATGCCACCGGCGACGCCGTGTTGCGCGGCTTCGCGGCCGCGCTGCGCGCCGCCCTGCGCGACGGCGACGTGGTGGCGCGCTGGGGCGGCGAGGAATTCCTGCTGCTGCTGCCCGACACCGGCATCGAGCAGGCCCAGGCGCTGCTGGAGCGCCTGCGTGCCGCCGTCGCGGCCCTGACCGTGCCCGGCCTGGACGGACTGCGCATCGCCTTTTCCGGCGGCGTCGGCGTGCGCAGCGGCGGCGAGCCGTTTGCGGATACGATCAACCGGGCCGACAAGGCGCTGTACCGGGCCAAGTCGTCGGGGCGCGACCGCGTGCTTGTTGGCTAGATGACCGGCTGAAGTGCCTGCTTCTTTATCTGCTCAGTCGAGCGCCGCGCGCTGCATCAGGCGCTGCACCAGCGCATCCGGGC
>JAKOOD010000505.1 GCA_022701635.1 Burkholderiaceae bacterium
GCGCCGCCCGCTCCAGCTCTTCCAGCCCGGCACGCGCCATTTCGGCGCTGAGCGGCACCTTGGTCCCGCCCCAGCGGCTGATCGCGCCTTTGGTCGACGTGCTGCGCTTGACGTAGGCCGTCATTTCGTGGACGCGCACCAGTTCCAGGATGCGGCCGCTGAACAGGAAGTGGTCGCCCGGCTTGAGGCGGCCGACGAAGGATTCCTCGACGCTGCCGATGCGCCCGCCGCTCATGTACTGCACCTGCATCTGGGCATCCGAGACGATGGTGCCGATGCTCATCCGGTGGCGCCGGCCGATGGTGGCGTCGGGCACGCGGTAGACGCCCTCCTCGTCCGGCAGCACGCGCCGGTATTCCGGATACACGGTCAGGCTCTGGCCGCCGCGCGCGACGAAGTCCAGCGCCCACTGCCACTCTTCCGGGGTCAGGTTGCGGTAGGACCAGGCGCTTCTCACTTCCGCATACAGCTCTTCCGAGCGGAAGCCGCCGCCGAGCGCGATCGTCACCAGGTGCTGCACCAGCACGTCGAAGGGTTTGTTCGGCACCTGGCGCGCCTCGATGCGGCGGCTGGCCACCGCGCGCTTGGCGCCGGCCGCTTCCAGCAATTCCAGGCTGTTGGTGGGCACCAGCGTCACGCGCGAGATGCGCCCCGGCGCGTGGCCGCTGCGCCCGGCGCGCTGCAGCAGGCGCGCGATGTTCTTGGCGCTGCCGACCTGCAGCACGCGCTCGACCGGCAGGAAGTCCACGCCCAGGTCGAGACTGGCGGTGCAGACCACGGCCTTCAATTCGCCGTTCTTCAAGCCCTTCTCGACCCACTCGCGCACTTCGCGGTCGAGCGAGCCGTGGTGCAGCGCCACCACGCCGGCCCAGTCGGGGCGCGCCTCGATCAGGTTCTGGTACCAGATCTCGGATTGCGCGCGCGTGTTGGTGAACACCAGCGTCGAGCCGCTCTTGTCGATCTCGTCGATGACCGGCTGCAGCATCTGCAGGCCGAGGTGGCCGCCCCACGGAAAACGCGAGACGGTCGGCGGGATCAGGCAATCGACCACGATCTGCTTTTTCAGGTCGCCCTCGACCAGCACGCCCTTGCTGTCGTCGGCATCCGCATCTGCCCCTGCACCCAGCAGCACGTTGCGCGCATCCTGGAGGTTGCCCATGGTCGCCGACAGCCCCCACACCACCAGTTCCGGATTCCAGCGCCGCAAGCGCGCCAGCGCCAGCTGCACCTGCACGCCGCGCTTGCTGCCCATCAGTTCGTGCCACTCGTCGATGATGACCATGTCGAGGTGCTTGAACTGGTCGCGCGCGCCCGCGTGCGACAGCAGCAGCGACAAGCTCTCCGGCGTGGTGATCAGCGCGCCCGGCAGGCTTTTCGACTGGCGCGCCCGCTCGGCCGAGCCGGTGTCGCCGGTACGTGCGCCGATCGACCATGCGCCCACCACGTCCGGGCTGGCGGCAGCCAGATCGGCCGCCGACACTTCCAGCGACCGCTGGGTGTCGGCCGCCAGCGCGCGCATCGGCGTCAGCCACAGCACCCGTACACCGCTGCGGCTGCGGCGCGAGCGGTTGGCGCCGCGCAGCAGCGCCGCGAACCACACCGCGTAGGTCTTGCCGGCGCCGGTGTTCGCATGCAGCAGCCCGGACTGCCCGGCCAGCGCCGCCTTCCACACCGCGCGCTGGAAGGGAAAGACCTTCCAGCCGCGGCCGGCGAACCAGCTGTCGACCGCCTGCTCCGCCTGGGAACGCGTCATGACGCCACCTCGGACTCGATATCGACCTCGGCCGGCGCCGCTTCCAACAGCCCCTTCAGCGTATCCAGCGTATCGGCCTGCTCCACCGTCTTGTCGTCGCGCCGCCGCAGGATGCGCGGGAAGCGCACCGCGATGCCGGCCTTGTGCCGGGTCGACAGCGCGATGCCTTCGAAGCCGATCTCGAACACCATGGTCGGTTTCACCGAGCGCACCGGTCCGAATTTCTCGACCGTGGTCTTGCGCACCGCATTGTCGACCTGGCGGATCTCGGCATCGGTCAGGCCGGAATAGGCCTTGGCGAAGGGTACCAGCTTGCGCTCCGCTCCTTCGCCGTCCCACACCGCGAAGGTGTAGTCGGTGTACAGCGAGGCGCGCCGCCCGCTGCCGGCCTGGGCATAGATCAATACCGCATCGATCGCGTACGGATCGATCTTCCACTTCCACCAGGTACCGACGTCCTTGGTGCGGCCGACGCCGTAATGCGCATCGCGCGCCTTCAGCATCATGCCCTCGACGCCGCGCGAGCGCGATTCGGCACGCAGCTTGCCCAAGTCGTCCCAGGTGTCCGCCGTGACCAGCGGCGAGATGCGCAGCTGCGGCTTGGCGACGCCGGTCACCAGCGTTTCCAGCAGCGCGCGCCGCTCGTGCTGGGGCAGCGTGCGCAGGTCGACGCCGTCCAGTTCCAACAAGTCGTAGGCCAGCAGCACCGCCGGGTATTCGCTTAAAAACTTGGCCGACAGGGTCTTGCGGCCGATGCGCTTCTGCAGGTCGGCAAACGGCGCCGGCGCATCCGAATCCAGCCATACCAGCACCTCGCCATCGACCACCGTCCCTTCCGGCAGCGCCAGCGCGGCCAGCTCCGGAAAGCGCTCGGTGATCAGGTCTTCGCCGCGCGACCACAGGTAATTCTGGCCGCCGCGCCGTACCAGCTGGGCGCGGATGCCGTCGTACTTCCACTCGACCTGCCAGTCGGCCATCTCGCCGAGAGCCGCCGGCTCGCCCTGCAGCTGGTGCGCCAGGAAGAAGGGATAGGGCTGGCCGCCGCGCAGCTTGTGCTCGTCGTCGGACTGGGCCGCGATCAACTGCAGGAAGCCGGCGCCGGTCGGACGCACGCGGCCATCGGTCCAGCCCATCAAGCGCTGGGCGATCAGCTTGGAATCCACCGCGGCGATCGCCGCCAGCGCGCGCGTGACCAGCAGTTTCGACACGCCGACCCGGAAACCGCCGCCGATCAGTTTCACGAACAGGAAGCGTTCGCGCGAGGTCAGCTCGTCCCAGTAGGAAAACAGCGCCTCGCGGATGGTGGCAGGATCGGCGCCGCGCAGCGGGCCGATGCGTTCCTCCATCCACACCGCCAGGCCGATGTCGCTGTGTTGCGTCGGCGGCGGCAGGATGTGGGCGATGGTCTCGGCCATGTCGCCGACCGCCGAGTAGCACTCGTCGAACAGCCAGTCGTCCAGGCCGGCGTACTCGATCGCGTACTGGCGCATCAGCTTGGACGGCACCGCCTGGCGCGGCTTGCCGCCGGCCAGGAAGTAAACCGCCCAGGCGGCGTTCTCGGGGGCCGCATGCTCGAAGTAGTTGCGCAGCGCGTCGAGCTTGCGGTTGGTGGCGGTGGTCTCGTCGAGTTCGGCGTACAGGCGCGCAAATTCACGCATCGTTCGCCTCCTCGCCGGCAGGCGCCGGCTTGCGCTCTTCGCGCCGGTCCTCGTCTTCTTCCTCGTCGCTGGCGGCCGGCACCGTGGCGCCCGCCGCCGGCGCCGGTTCGGGCGCCGGCGTGGCGTCGGCCGACTCGTCGTCTTCCTCGCCGTATTCGGTATCGAAGGCCTTGGCGTCGAGCCCGTTCTGGCACAGCCAGCGCACCATCACCGGTATCGAGCCGTGGGTGACGATCACCTGCTGCGCTTCGGTGGCGCGGATCGCGTCCATCAGGCCCGGCCAGTCGGCGTGGTCGGACAGCACGAAGCCGCGGTCGACGCCGCGCCGGCGCCGCGCCCCGCGCAGCAGCATCCAGCCACTGGCGAAGGCATCGCTGTAGTCGCCGAAGCGGCGGGTCCAGGTCGAGCCCGAGGCCGAGGGCGGCGCCAGCACCAGCGCCCGTTTCAGGTCGGCCTTGTCGGTCTCGCTGACCAGCTGGGTCGCCGGCAGGTCGACGCCGCCGTCGCGGTAGACACGGTTGAGCGGCTCGACCGCGCCGTGGCAGACGATCGGGCCGATCGACGGATCGAGGCCGGACAGCAGCCGCTGGGCCTTGCCGAAGGCATAGGCGTACAGGATGCTGGTGCGGCCCTCTTCCGCATTCGCGCGCCACCAGCGGTTGATGTCGTCATAGACGTCCTGCTGCGCATCCCAGCGGTAGATCGGCAGGCCGAAGGTGGATTCGGTGATGAAGCTGTGGCAGCGCACCGGCTCGAACGGCTCGCAGGTGGCGTCCGGCTCGACCTTGTAGTCGCCCGACGCCACCCAGATTTCGCCTTCGTGCTCCATGCGGATCTGGCTTGATCCCAGCACGTGGCCGGCCGGGTGCAGCGAGATCGTGACGCCGTTGTGTACCACGCGCTTGCCGTAATCCAGGCCTTCGATGTTGATGTCGGCGCCCAGGCGCGACTTCAGGATGTTCACGCTCTTGCTGGAAGCCAGATAGTGGCTGTGGCCCCAGCGCGCATGATCGCCGTGCGCATGGGTGATGACGGCGCGGTCGACCGGCCGCCATGGATCGATATAGAAATCACCCGGGACGCAGTAGAGTCCCTCCTTGCGTACTACGACCATGTCTCCCATGTTTTCCTTTCTTGCCCACCACGCTCCTTTTCCACCGTCGCCCCTGCGAAGGCAGGGGTCCAAGTTTCATGAGCTGCGGAGGTGCGTGCAACTTGGGCCCCTGCCTTCGCAGGGGCGACGTTTACGAGCCAACCAGCTTATTCAGCCCACGTGCTCCACATAATCCTTCAGGAACGACCGGTGCTCCCCATCCGGAAAGGCGATCGACACCTGGTCCCCGGCCATCACCAGCACCACGCCCTCGCCATACTTCGGCACCTTGACGCGCGCGCCGGCCTCGAAGACCGATGCCGGATCGGGCTCGGGCACCGGCGCGTGGTCGAACTCGTCGTCGCGGATGTCGATGCCTTCCGTCAGCACGGCCGCCGGCGGGTTCTGGCAGTTGTCGCAGCGGCAGCATTTTTCGAAGCCGTCGACGGCGTCGCCGAAATAATCCAGCAGCAGCTTCCAGCGGCAGAAACCGCTGACCGCGTACGACACCATCTGCTCCAGCGCTTCCTTGTCGTGCTCCTGCTTCTGGCGATAGACCGCGGCCATGGCCTCGAACAGGCTGGCTTTCGGCTCGATCGCGCCTGGAGCCCAGGCCAGCTTGCGGTTCTGGCGCAGCAGGCTGGTGTCCTTCAGCAGCTTGAGGCAGACCTTGAGGTGCGGCCCGGCCAGCTCGCCGGCCACGTCGTCGACGCGCTGCGGCGTGGCGGTCTCGTCCTCGGCCAGCTTGCGCACGGCTTCGTAGATGGCGCGGATCTCGTCCGCTGTCGGGTAGTGCTTGACCAGGAAGAACTGCTGGAC
>JAKOOD010000515.1 GCA_022701635.1 Burkholderiaceae bacterium
GTGCGCACGCGGGGGCCGATGGCGCCGGACATCCCGCTGGCCGGCCAGCGCCCGGCCGCGTACGTGCACGCGCGCCATGTCGCGATCAAGCTGGACGAGATCCGCGGACGCAAGGCGGCCGCCGGGCCGGCCCGCGAGCCGGACCGCTGAGTCTTAGTGGAGCACCCCGATGCCCGCCATCTTCATGGACCCGCTCGCCGTCGCAGGCATGCTGTTGACGCTGCTGGCCACGCTGTACGCGCTGGCCGCCCTGCTGTGCCGCGGACGCTCCTTCACGCCGCCGCCCCATGGCCGGCAGCCGGCGCCGGTCGCGGTGACCGTGCTCAAGCCGCTGTGCGGCCCCGAGCCGCGCCTCGAACACAATCTCGCCACGCTCTGTTTCCAGACGCACCCGCAGTACCAGCTGGTGTTCGGCGTGCACGACCCGGGCGACCCGGCCATCGCCACCGTCCACCGCCTGATGCGGCGCTTCCCCTGGATCGACATGCAGCTGGTGACCGGGCCCGGCGAGGCGACGCGCCCGCGCGGCTGCAACCGCAAGGTCGGCAACCTGGCCGACATGATAAGCGTGGCCCGCCACCCGTGGCTGGTGCTGGCCGACAGCGACATCGCAGTCGGCCCGGATTACCTGGAGCGCGTGACGGCGCCGCTGCACGCCCCCGGCGTCGGCATCGTCACCTGCCTGTACCACGGCCGTGCGCAGGGCGGCTTCTGGACCCGCGTCGGCGCGCTGTTCATCGACGCCTGGTTCGCGCCTTCGGTGCGGGTTGCCAGCAGCGGCGGCGGCAGCGCCTTCGGTTTCGGCGCCACCATCGCGCTGCGCGCCGACACCCTGCACGCGATCGGCGGCTTCGCGGCGCTGCAGGACCGCCTGGCCGACGACTACTGGCTGGGCGCCCTGAGCCGGCGCCTGGGCTTGCGCACGGTGCTGTCCGACGTCTGGGTCTGCACCGACGTGACCGAGGACACGCTGGCGGCCCTGTGGGCGCGCGAGCGGCGCTGGATGCAGACGATCCGTTCGCTGCACCCGGTCGGCTACACCTTTTCCTTCATCACTTTTACCCTGCCCGTGCTCGCGCTCGGCCTGTGGCTGGCGCCCAACGCCTGGAACGCGACGCTGGCGCTGGCCGGCACCATGGCGCGCCTGGCGCTGTATCGGCGGCGGCCGGCGCCGGGCATCCCGGCGCCCGGCCATGCCGTCTACGCACCGCTGCGCGACTGCCTGCTCCTGCTGGCGTGGCTGAGCGCCTTTACCGGCCGCACCACCCGCTGGCGCCGCCACGTGCTGCCGCTGCACGCGCCGGGCAAGCCATCATGAGGCCCACACCATGACAAGCAAGATGTTGAGGACCCTGTTCCTGCAAGCGCCCTCCTTCGACGGCTTCGACGGCGGCGCCGGCTCGCGCTACCAGGCCAGGCGCGAGATCCGCTCGTTCTGGTATCCGACCTGGCTGGCCCAACCCGCCGCACTGGTACCCGGCAGCCGCCTGCTCGACGCCCCGGCCGAAGGCATGACGGTCGAACAGGCACTCGACATCGCCGCCTGTTACGACCTGGTCATCATCCACACCAGCACGCCCTCCTTTCCCGGCGACGTGCACTTCGTGGAGCTGCTCAAGCAGCGCGACCCCGCGGCACTGGCCGGCATGGTCGGCGCCCGCGTCGCGGTGGATCCCGACAGTGCGCTGCGGGCCAGCCGCGCCATCGATTTCGTCGCGCGCGAGGAATTTGACTATACCTGCCTCGACGTCGCCCAGGGCCTGGCGCTGGCGGACATCGCCGGCATCAGCTTCCGCGACCGCGGCGGCAGTATCCGGCACAACCCGCCGCGACCGATCATCGAGGACATGGACGCACTGCCCTTCGTCGCGCCGGTCTACAAGCGCGACCTGAACCTCCGCGATTACTTCATCGGTTACCTGAATTATCCATACGTGTCCCTGTACACCGGCCGCGGCTGCCGCTCGCGCTGCACATTCTGCTTGTGGCCGCAGACCGTGGGTGGGCACCGCTACCGCACGCGCTCGGCCGCCAACGTCCTGGCCGAAGTGCGCTGGATCAAGGAGAACATGCCGGAAGTGAAGGAAATCATGTTCGACGACGACACCTTCACCGACCTGCGCCCGCGCGCCGAAGACATCGCGCGCGGCCTCGGCGCACTCGGCGTCACCTGGTCGTGCAACGCCAAGGCCAACGTGCCCTACTCGACGCTGAAGATCATGAAGGAGAACGGCCTGCGCCTGCTGCTGGTCGGCTACGAGTCCGGCGACGACCAGATCCTGCTGAACATCAAGAAGGGCCTGCGCACCGACATCGCGCGCCGCTTCGCCGACGATTGCCACGCGCTCGGCATCACGGTGCACGGCACCTTCATCCTCGGCCTGCCGGGCGAGACCCATGAGACCATCGCCAAGTCGATCGAATTCGCCAAGGAAATCAATCCGCACACGATCCAGGTGTCGCTGGCCGCGCCCTACCCGGGCACCCGGTTGCATGCGCAGGCCGTGGAAAACGGCTGGATCGCGGACGGCAAGACCATCCACCTGGTCAACGACAGCGGCGAACAGTTGGCGGCGCTCGGCTATCCGCACTTGTCGCGCGAGGAAATCTACCATGGCGTGGAAGC
>JAKOOD010000523.1 GCA_022701635.1 Burkholderiaceae bacterium
ATCGTCAAGCGCACGAATGCGCAGAGCACCTGGGTGTTCTCGGACAGCGGCCGGCGCGCCTCGGGCCTGGCCTTCGTCGGCGACGTGTCGGGCGGGCTGGCGCTCAGCGTCAAGGATTTCTGGCAGAGCTATCCGACCGCGTTCGACATCCGCCGGGCGGACGGCAAGGAAGCCGAACTGACCGCCTGGCTGTGGTCCCCGGACGCGCCGGCGATGGACATGCGCCACTACGCCACCCGCGCGCACGGCCTGCGCGCGACCTACGAGGACGTCCAGGCCGGCATGTCGCAAGCCTATGGCGTGGCGCGCACCAGCGAATTCACGCTGACCCCCACCGGCGCGGTGCCGTCCCGCAGCCGGCTGGCCGCGCTGGCGACAGCCGGCGGCACCCGCGCGCTGCTGTCCGCGTCGCCGGCCGCGATCCACGCCACCGGCGTGTTCGGCGTGTGGGCACCGGTCGACCGCGCGACCCCAGCACGCGCCGCGGTCGAGGACAAGCTCGACGCCACGCTCGCTTTCTACAAACAGCAGCAGGACGACCGTCACTGGTACGGCTTCTGGACCTACGGCGACTTCATCCACAGCTACAACTTCAAGCGCCATGTGTGGAACTACGATCACGGCGGCTACGCCTGGGACAACACCGAACTCGGCACCGTGCTGTGGCTGTGGACGTCCTACCTGCGCAGCGGCCGCGCCGACCTGTTCCGCATGGCCGAAGCGCTGGCGCGCAACACCAGCGAGACCAACGTCTACCATCTCGGCCCGATGCTGGGCCTGGGCTCGCGCCACAACGTGGTGAAGTGGGGCGACGGCTCCAAGGAGGGGCGCATCAGCCAGGCCGCGCACTGGCGCCCGTTCTATTACTTGACCACCGACGAGCGCATCGGCGACGTCATGCGCGAGCAACTGCAGTCCGACAAGGCGATGGTCAAGTACGACCCGATGCGCCTGGCCCAGCCGGTGCTGCCGCAGGATCCCAAGTATCCGGGCCGCATCCGTCTCGGCCCCGACTGGTATGTCCTGGCCGGTAACTGGATGACCGAATGGGAGCGCACCGGCGACATGCGCTGGCGCGAGCGCATCGAGGCCGGCGTCGACTCGATCCTGGCGATGCCGTACTGGCTGCGCTCGGGCGTCAACAATGGCCTGAACCCGGACATCGGCGGCGGCAAGATCGGGCCGCTGAAGGGGCGCGGCAGCATGACGGTCGGCTATGACCCGGCCAGCGGCAAGCTGTACCCGATCCCGGACCCGATCGCCCATGCCCAGGTGCCGGTGCTGTACAACCTGTCGACGATCCAGGGCGGGGCCGAGGTGATGTTCGAACTGGTGCCGCTGCTGGGACGCAAGGACTTCGCCGCGGCCTGGCTGCAGTACGCGCGCCTGGGCGAGGCGCCCGGCGAGGTGCTGTTGAAGGACAAGACCACGGGCACAGAAGGCGCCGATGCGCGCTACGTCGAAAAAGCGCAGGGCGGTCCGCGCCTGGCGGCCTATGCCTTCGCGCAGACCAGGAACCCGGCGTTCGCGAAGGTCGCCATCGCCAACATGAGCCGCTGGCGTGGGGCTAGCCCGCGGCCGCTGGCCGGCCCCGACGTGCTGAATCCGACGGGCGAGGCGCTCGGCGTCTCGACCAACGATGCGGCGCAGAGCGGCCTGACCATGATCGAGTCGCTGGCGCTGCTGGGCGACGCGCTGCCGAACGAACTGCCGCCACCGCCGCCCGAGCGGCCCGCTGCGAAATGAGGAGCGCGACATGAAGACGCCGGTCCTAGCCGCCATCCTCGCCTGGGCCGCCGTCACCGCCGGCACTGTCCAGGCCGCGGCGCCGGCCTGCACCGACTGGGGCCGGCGCGGGGCGCTGATCCACCACGACGATTTCAGCGGCCCGCTCAAAGGCTATGTCGCCGAATACGCCGCGAAACCGGGCAACACGGTCGCGACCCGCGACGGCCGCCTGCTGATGGATGTCGACGGCGGCGCCACGGTCTGGCTCGACAAGCCGCTGTCCGGCGACATCCTGATCACCTACACCCGGCGCGTGGTGGTCGGCGGCGGCAAGAACGATCGCCTGTCCGACTTCAACCACTTCTGGATGGCGCGCGATCCCAAGCAGGCCTCGCTCTTCACCCGCTCGGGCAAGTTCGAGGACTACGACGACCTCGAGCTGTACTACGTCGGCATCGGCGGCAACACCAACAGCACCACGCGCCTGCGCCGCTACGGCAACGGCGAACGGGTGCTGCTGGCCGAGTACAAGGACCGGGGCCACCTGCTCGAACCCAACCGCGACTACGCGATCGAGATCGCCGTCTACAAGGGCTGCACGCGCCTGCGCGTCGACGGCCAGGAATGGTTCAATTACCGCGATCCGCGTCCGCTGACCAGCGGCTATTTCGGCCTGCGCACCACGTGGTCGCGCCAGACCGTGGATGACCTTACAATCTACCAACTACAATAATACGGAGACCCCTTGATGAAAGCCCCGCTACTGCGCAGGACGCTCCTCGCCGCACTCGTTCCGCTGGCATGCCACGCCGCGGCCCAGGAAGCGCCGCCACCGCAGGAAAAGGGCCCGGCCGCCGCCGACGCCATGCTGCACGCGCTCGAGGTCAAGTACCCGACTCCCTACCGCGTGATGGAAGCGGCCGAGGTCAAGGCGGTCCTGGACCGTGTCTTCGCTTACCTCGACCGCACCACGCCGGCGGAAATCGTCGGCAAGACGAGCGGCGCCGCCATCACCGACCTGACGAAGCCCGATCCGGACGCGGTGCTGAAGCCGGGCGACTTCCGCCTCACCAGCTACGAATGGGGCGTCACCTACACCGGCATGCTGGCCGCCGGCGCCGCCACCGGCGACGGGCGCTACCTCGATTATGTCGGCAAGCGCCATGGGCTGCTGGCCCGGCTGACCCGCACCTACCTGCCCGGCGTGCGTGCCGACCTGCGGAATGCGCACGCGCCGATCAAGAGCTTCCTGAACCCGCATGCGCTCGACGACGCCGGCGCGCTGTGCCACAGCTTCCTGAAGGCGCAGCTGGCCGGCATCAAGGTCGACTACGCGCAGATGATCGGCATCTGCGGCGATTTCGTGACGAAACAGGAATACCGGCTGAAGGACGGCACCCTGGCGCGTGGCGGCCCGGACGGCAAGGGTGGCGTCAAGATGCGCCCGCTGCCCGACACGCTGTGGCTGGACGACATGTTCATGGGCGTGCCGACCATGGCCTACCTCGGCAAGACCACCGGCGATCGCAGGCACTACGACGACGCCGTCAACCAGGTGCTGCAATTCTCGAAGCGCATGTTCAACCCGCAGCTCGGCATCTACATGCACGGTTACGTGGAAGGCATGCGCGACCACCCCGAGTTCCACTGGGCGCGCGCCAACGGCTGGGCGGTGATGGCCATGGTCGAGGTGCTGGAAGTGCTGCCGAAGGATCACAAGGGCTACAAGCCGGTGCTGGACCAGCTGCGCGCCCACATCAGGGGCCTGGCTTCTTACCAGACCAAAGAAGGCTTCTGGCACCAGCTGATCGACCGCAACGACACTTACCAGGAGACCTCGG
>JAKOOD010000543.1 GCA_022701635.1 Burkholderiaceae bacterium
GTGCCCTCGCCGGCGTCGCGGCAGGCGCCGGGCGCGCCGATCCAGAAGATTTCGCGGCCGCGCGGATCCTGGCCGCGGATCACCGGTTCCGACTGGTGGCGGCGGCCCAGGCGGGTCGCGGTAAGCGCTCCCATCTGCTCGTACGGCAGGTTGGGAATGTTAACGTTCAGCAGGAACGGCGCGTCGACCTGGTCGAAGCGGCGCAGCACGATATCGCGCGCTACCTTGGCCGCCGATGCCACTTCGGCCCAGCCGGAATGGACCTGGGAAAACGCGATCGCCGGGATGCCGAACAGGAAAGCTTCGGTCGCGGCCGCGACCGTGCCCGAATACAGGGTGTCGTCGCCCATGTTCTGGCCGTTGTTGATGCCGGACACGACCAGGTCGGGACGCATGTCGAGCATCCCGGTCAACGCAATGTGCACGCAGTCGGTCGGGGTGCCATTGACAAAATAAAAACCATTTGCAGCCTTCGACACCGACAGCGGACGGTCGAGCGACAAGGAGTTGGACGCGCCCGAGCGGTTGCTGTCGGGGGCGACCACCACAATGTCGGCAACCGCCGCGAGCGCTTCGGCCAGGGCGTTGATGCCGGGGGCGAGATAGCCGTCGTCGTTACTGATAAGGATACGCATGCAGCGATTTTACCTGAAGCAACGCCCGCAGCAATCTACCCCGCTGCACATTTATTGCTCAACCGGGCACCAGCGGCCGTCCGCCGGCGGCCTGGATCAGGGCCCCTTCCAGCGAATGCACCTCGTCCTGGGTGAATGCCAGCAAGGCGTCCTTGTCGCCTTCCTGCAAATACACCTGCTTGATCATGGCCGCCCCGCGCCGCCGTAGCGGATGCGCCACACTAGGGCGCAGGATGCTGGTGCGCAAGCTGTCGGCCAGCGCCCGCGCCTCGCGCGGACTGCGGTTGTCGATCAGTTCCTGCAGGCGCGACAGCTTGTCGTCGAGGGCATCGGCGCCGGCTGAGGCCGCGCCGGCCTGGCTGCCGGCCGCGCCGTCAGCGCCGCGGCGGACGCCAGGATGACCGCGTTTGCCCTCCTCCATCGCATGCAAGCCTACTTCCAGCGCGACCACGTGCTGTTCGATCCGGCGCGCCGCTTCCAGTTCGCCCTGCTGCCCGAGGTAGGATTGGCCCAGGCGGGCCAGCTCGCGCACCAGGGCCGGGGCCTGGGGGTCGGCGGCACGCTCGTGCAGCGCATCGACCGCCTGTACCAGGCGCACCTCGGCGAGTGGACGCCAGGGAAAGTGCCCCGGCTCCAGCCATTCGAGCAGGGCCTCGATGCTGCGCACCGGGCCGAGCCGCCCGCCGGACACCTGGGACCGTCCGGCCGGCAAGGCCATGCCGACCAGGCCGGACTGCGGCAGCTGCACTTCGTCGAGGTAGCTGTCGAGCGACACGCTGGAGACACCGTAACAGGCGCTCAGCAGCTTTTCCAGCGCCGGCTGGTAGGCCGCTCCGGTGGGTCCGGCCGGTCCGGCATCCCGGTCCCGGTCCCTGTCGCGGCAATGGGCGTCGCCGTAGCGCCAGCGCAGGCGCGCCTCGCCGGCCGCGTCGATCGGGCTCGGCAGCGGATACACCAGCAGCGGCCGCTGCTCGTCCTCGTGGCTGCAGCGGTAGTCGAGGGCACGCGCGACCACGCCCTGCAGACCGTCGAGGCTGCGCGGGTCGGGCGTGAACAGGCCGACCATCTTGTCCGCCAGCAGCGCGGTGCAGACGCTGGTCGCGGCCGAGCGCCCGCTGCGGCAGTCGATCAGCACATGGGCGAAACGCTGTTTCAGGTGGGCGGCAAAGCTGCGGAACAGCGCCGGGCAGGCGCAGAACAGCGCGTCCCAGTCGAGCCGGTCGGCGCGCTCGCCATAGCTGTCGTCGAAGCGGCCGGCGCGCATCAGGTACAGCGGGCGGCCATCGTCCACCCGTTCGATGTGGGCATCCCAGTCGATGCTGTCGAGCACGTGCGCGGCCAGCGCCTCGGTGTCGTCGCCGAAGCCGCGCCCCGGCGCACGCAGGCGGTCGCGGCAGGCCTCGAACAGTTCGAGCACGCCGCTGCGCCCGGGGGCGGCGTCCTGGGTGCGCGGAAAATAATGGTGCAGGCCGGGGCCCTCGAGGTCCCAGTCGATCATCAGCACCGGCGTCCTGGCGTGCTTGCGGCCGGCCAGGAGCCAGCCGACATGCGCGAGCGCCTGGCTGCGCACGGCGGCGCTGTCATAGGCATAGAACGTCGTCACCTCGCCGGTCTTCGTGGCCTGCGGCCCGGCGGCCGGCCCTCCGGCGGCCGACATACCGGTGATGCGGTTGGTTTCCATAAGGCTCCTCATTTTTTCGGGAAGGTTGGATCCGGACTCTCGCGCCAGGGAGGTGGGACATCGGGAAGCACGAATTGGTTGCAGTCGTACCCCGGGGGCATGCTTTTTTTCTGGTAGTGGTAGTGCGTGACGATACGCTTGACCATACGGTCGATATCCGGGAGGAAGTCCGGATTCGACTTGAGGTCGGCGGTCGCCATCGTGTAACGCGAGAAATCGACGTAGAACGAATCGGTGATCTGGGGCGGCAGGCCATCCGGGTGCTGGGTCATGATGACCGGGATGATCAGGCGGCTGGGCAGCGTGTACCAGGTGCTGCGTTCGGCCTCGAGCCGGCGCATGGCCGCGTACTCGCGGCGCGTGTAGGCATGCGCTTCGTACTTCGGCGTGTAGATCAGCACCATGCAAACGCTCTCGCACATTGCGCGTGCGATCTTGCGGTCGAGGTCGTCCCCGCCGCCGAGCTGCTCGACATCGACGAAGAGCTCGTCTTCGTTGTCGAAATACGGTTCCAGATAGCAGCGCAGCGCATCCGCCAGCGTGGCCTTGAAACGCTGCATCAGCTCATGCCGGCCATGGGCATAGCTGAAAAAACAGCCGTAACGAATTGCCATTGCACCCCCTTAATTTTGCCTGCCGGTGTCAGCCGCAGGCCAGGACCTGCTGACTTTAGCAAGTCATTCATGGTGCATCTTGTGGGGGCACAAGTGGAAAGGTTACTAGGGGTCGGAGCCCGGTCTTGCTTTCAAAGGGCTCTGACCCCGATTCTCCAAAGGGCTCTGACCCCGATTCTCAGCCGCACGGTATGCAACTGGCGACAACTTCGGGGTCAGAGCCCTTGAGAGTCAGAACCGGGCTCTGACCCCGGCGGTTGCTTGAAGAAATCGATGACGTCGGCCTGCACCCGGGTCCGCCGGAACGGCGGCAGGCTCTGCCAGATACGGCGGCCATACGGCTTGCTGATCAAGCGCGGATCGCACAGCATCAGCACGCCGCGGTCCTCGACGTCGCGGATCAGGCGGCCGGCACCCTGCTTCAGGTTGATGATGGCTTCCGGCAAGGTGTGATGGACGAAGCCGTTCATGCCCTTCTTTTCCATCACTTCGATGCGCGCGGCCAGCACCGGGTCGTCCGGCGGCGCGAACGGCAGCTTGTCGATGATCACAAGCGACAGCGCTTCGCCGCGCACGTCGATGCCTTCCCAGAAACTCTGGCTGCCCACCAGCACGGCGTTGCCGGCGGTGCGGAAGGAATTCAGCAGCTCGGTGCGGCCGCGCTCGCCCTGCACGAACAGGGGGAAGTCGAGGCCGCGCTCCGCGAACTCGGTGCGCAGGCGCTCGGCCACCCGGTTCACCGCGCGCAGCGTGGTGCACAGGAAGAAGCAGCGCCCGCCGGCGGCTTCGATGACCGGCAGCGCCGTGTCGACCACGGCGTCGGTATAGCCCATGGTGTTCGGTTCCGGCAGGCCGGTCGGCACGTACAGGATGCCCTGCTGCTGGTAATCGAAGGGGCTGGGCCAGCTGACCGCGGGCTCGCCGGTCATGCCGAGCTGGGCACTGAAGTGCTTGAAGTCGTTCTTCACCGCCAGCGTGGCCGAGGTGAAGATCCAGCTGCGCGGCGTGCCGGCGCGCTGGCCGGCGAAGATCGGCGCGATCGACAGCGGGGTCTTGTGCAATTGCAGCGCGGAAGCAAAGGCTTCGACCCACAGCACGGCGTCGTCGCCCTCGACCTCTTTGCCCTTCTTCGGTTCGCTTTTCCAGGATTTATATTGTTCCAGCAGCTCGACCGCGCGCACGCGGCACTGCTCCAGCGTCTCGGCGCGCTCGGCATTGTCCTCGAGCACGTCGACCAGCCCTTCCAGCTCTTCCTTCAACTTTTCCAGCGCCGGGAAGAAAGCCGAACTTGGCGGCAATTGCGGCAGCGACAGACGGGTACTGCCTTCCGGGAAGGTCAGGCGCAGGTCGCGCGCCGCCTTTTCGACCACCATCACGGTCTTGGCCCAGTCCGGACCGCCGCGCGCATGCGCCAGGCCCTCGGCCAGCACGTCGCGGCACAGTTCCAGCACCTGCGAAGTCGACACCGAGGTGCCGAAGAACATGGTCGCCACTTCGGGCAGCTGGTGCGCCTCGTCGAAGATGATGGTGTTGGCGGCCGGCAGCAGCTCGCCCATGCCGCCCTCTTTCAGCGCGACGTCGGCAAAGAACACGTGGTGGTTGACCACGACCACGTCGGCCTGCTGGGCTTCGCGACGCGCCTTCATCACGAAGCAATCCTGGTAATACTGGCATTCCTGGCCGACGCAGTTCTCGCGTGTCGACGTCACCAGGTTCCATACCGATGCAGTTTCCGGCACCTTGGTCAATTCCGCCTTGTCGCCGGAATTGGTCATCTTCATGAAGCGCGAGATTTCGCGCAGGTGGCCGACGTCGTCGCGCGACGTCAGGCGGCCGTTCGACAGCGTGCGTTCCAGGTTGTAGTGGCAGACGTAGTTCGAGCGGCCCTTCAGCAGCGCGACCGAGACCGGCGCCCGCAAGGCGTTGCGCACGGTCGGGATATCGCGCGAGAACAATTGGTCCTGCAGGTTCTTGGTACCGGTCGAGACGATGGTCTTGCCGCCCCACAACAGCGCCGGCACCAGGTAGGCGAAGGTCTTGCCGGTGCCGGTGCCGGCCTCGGCGATCAAGGTGCCCTGCTTGCCGATGGCGTCGGCGATCGCCTTGGCCATTTCGGTCTGCGACTGGCGCGGGCGGAAAGTGCCGACCGCGGGCGCGAGCGGGCCGCCCACACCGAAGATGCGGTCGACTTCCTCGTCGTATTTGCCGGGCGCCTGCGTGCCCATCAGTTCAGGCAACTGGTCGGGCGATGGCGCCGCTGGCGCGGGAGGAACGGGTTCGCCTGCGGCGATGCCGGGCACGGGGAGATGATCGGTCAAAATTTTTTAGAACGGAAAACGGGGACGTAAGAAAAACTATGCAGGGACGTCAGGAACTAACTGCATCTTCAGCAGCGTAATGTGGTCCTTGAGTTGCAGCTTGCGCTTCTTCAGGCGGCGCAGCTGCAACTGGTCGGCATGCCCGTCGCGGGTCAGCATGTCGATGACGGCGTCGAGATCGCGGTGTTCCACGTCGAGTTCGATAATACGGCGCTGGATCTCCTGGACGTCGATCATGGTGTGCAATTCCGGATAGTTTGAGTAAAGACAGGGGTGGGAAGACAGCGGACCGCGGCATGGGGGAGCGCGCGCATCGATATCGTAATGGCTTGCAACACTAGGGCAAACCAGTGCATAGTTTAATCTACCCCGGCGTTGCCGCCAACAAAGTTCGGCAAGCCGGTATCGGAAAGCCACGTTATGACTTCATACAAGATAGAAGCGGGAACCGCGCAGCACCTCGGCAACCGCCCGCAGCAGAACGACCGGGTGGCGCTGATGGGCGGCGCCCGCGCGCCGGGCTATGTGCTGGCGGTCCTGTCCGATGGCCTGGCGGGCGCGGCCGGCTCGGAACAAGTCCTGCATACCGCCAAACAGGTGTTCGACGAATTCAAGCCGGGCGACCGTCCCTCCATCGAACGCCTCGAGCAGGTGCTGCGCGACATCGTGCAGGAAACCCATACCGTCATCAAGATGAACGCGGTGGCGGCGCAGGCCGAGGCCCATGCCAGCTTCGTCGGCCTGGTGCTGAGTCCGCATGGCGACGCGGTCTGGGCCCACGTCGGCGACTCGCGCCTGTATCACTTCCGTGACGCCAGGTGCCTGGCGCGCAGCGGCGATGGCGCTTACGTCGAACACCTGGCGTCGAGCGACCGCCTGCCGCTCGAATCGGCCAGGAACCACCGCAAGTCCAAGCTGCTGCTGAATGTGCTGGGCAATGGACGCAAGGATCCCTTCGTCACCGTCGGCCACCACACCGGGCTGGCGCCGGGCGACGTGTTCCTGCTGTGCTCGGATGGCTTGTGGCACTTCTTCACCGATGCCGAGCTGGGCGCGGCGACCGCGCGGGCGACGCCGCGCCAAGCCTCCGAGATGCTGATCGACAAGGCGGCCGAACGCTCGCAAGGCAAGTGGGGCAACTGCAGCATGGCCATCGTCAAGCTGGTCAAACCGGTGCTGGACGACCGCGGGTACGCGCAAGCACGTGGATAGCGTTGACGGGTTCCCCGTCCACGCGGTGGTACTACCTGCTATTTCGGCTGCGCAGCCTTGGCTTTTTGTTCCGCCTCCTTGGCTGCCTTGGCAGCCTTCTCCGCCTTGCGCTCGGCCACGCGGCGCTGGCGCTCTTCCGAGTCGGCCTTGCGCTTTTCGTAGGCGCGCACGTTGCTGGCGCGCTTGGCGGCGCCGGCGGCTTCCTTCTGCTCGGCTTCGCGCACGCGCGCATCGCGCTCGGCGACCCTGGCCGCCACGGTCGACTTGCGCGGTGCCGGCAGCGGCGCGACCGCGGGTGCGGGCTTGGCCGGCTGCGCGGCCAGGCGTGCTTCCTCGGCCTGGAAGCGCTTCTCGGCTTCGGCCATGGTGCGGTCGCGTTCCTCGACCACGGCCTGGCGCTTGAAGTGCGCGGCCTGGACTTCGATCGCCCGCTGGTCCGCCAGCGCGCGGCGGCGCGTGTCCTTGGCTTCGTCGAGACAATTGTTAGTGAAGAATTTGCTGTAGCAGACGCGCTCGCGCTCGGCATAGCGGGCTTCGATCGCGGCGCGTTCGCGCGTCACGGCGGCCAGTTGCTGGTCGGCCTGGGCGACCGAGGTCACCGGCGGCGGCGGCGTCTCGCGCGGGACCGGCTCGGGGCCGGCGCAGGCCGCCAGGGTCAGGCTCAAGGCCAGGGTCTGGGCGGTCAGGATGGCGCTGCGCAGTATCGGTTCGGGTTTCATCGCTTCCTCTTGTTGGATCACGCCAGTGCGTCGGCGGCGCCGCGGCGCTCGGCCAGCATGTACTCGCGCGACTGCATTTCAATGATACGCGACACGGTACGGTGGAACTCGTTCGCCATCGAACCCTGGGTGTACAACTGGTCAGGCGGCACCTCGGCCGACATCAGCAGCTTGACCTTGTGGTCGTAGAACACGTCGATCAGCCAGGTGAAGCGGCGCGCTTCCGACGACATCGAGGCCGACATGCGCGGGATGCCGGACAGGATCACGGTATGGAAGCGGCTGGCCAGTTCCAGGTAGTCGTTCTGCGAGCGCGGACCGCCGCACAGGGTCTGGAAGTCGAACCAGATCACGCCGCCGGCACGGCGCAGCGCCCGGATCTCGCGTTGCTCGATGCGCATGCGCGGGTCTTCGTCGGCGGTGTCGGCCACCTTGGCATAGGCGTCGCGCAGCGCGTGGTCGCTGGCGGCGTTGAGCGGCGTGTAATAGGCCTCGACCTGTTCCAGCGCGCGGTGGCGGTAGTCGATGCCGGCGTCGACGTTCATCACGTCCAGCTTGTCCTTCAG
>JAKOOD010000552.1 GCA_022701635.1 Burkholderiaceae bacterium
GGCGAGGTGTACCGGGTGGCGCGCGTCACCAGCGACATCACGCGGCGCCGCGAAATGGAAAGCCTGCTGCGCGCGGCCGACGCCAACAAGAACGAATTCCTGGCCACGCTGGCGCACGAACTGCGCAATCCGCTGTCGCCGATCCGCAATGCGGCGGCGCTGCTGGGCGCGACCGGGCAGGGTGCGGAAGAGCGCCAGGCGCGCGCCCGTGAAGTCATCACGCGCCAGGTCGACCACCTGGCGCACCTGGTCGACGACCTGCTCGACGTGGCGCGCATCTCGGAAGGCAAGATCGCGCTGCGCAATGAAGAGGTGGAACTGGGCAGCGTGATCGCCCAGGCCATCGAGACCGCCGCCCCGTTGATCCAGGCGCGCGAGCACACGCTGGACGTTGCCACGCCGCCGCAGCAGGTATGGGTCGAGGGCGACCCGGTGCGCCTGGCGCAGTCGATGGGCAACCTGCTGCACAATGCCGCCAAGTTCACGCCCAAGGGCGGCCATATCCGGATCGAGGTGACGCTGGACGATGCCGTGGTGCGCATCGCGGTACAGGACGACGGCATCGGCATCGCCGAGGACAACCTGTCGCGCATCTTCGGCATGTTCGCCCAGGCCGCGGTGCCGCCGGACCGTGCGCCGGAAGGCCTCGGGATCGGCCTGTCGCTGGTCTCGCGCCTGCTCGAGATGCATGGCGGGCGCCTGTCGGCGACCAGTCCGGGCATCGGCCTGGGCAGCACCTTTACGATGGAGCTGCCGGTGCTGCGCACGACGTCCCTGCAACAGGTGGCGCCGGTCGCGGAGGCGGCATCTTCTCCTGCCAGCGGCGGACGCCGCGTGCTGCTGGTGGACGACAACGTCGACGCGATGGAGATGATGGCCTTCCTGCTGGCCGAGATGGGCTACGACGCCTACACCACGGCCGACGCCGGCCACCTGGAGGCGCTGGCGCTGGAAAAGCAGCCGGACGTGATCGTGCTCGACATCGGCCTGCCGGGCGTCGATGGCTACGAACTGGCGCGCATGCTGAAGGCGCATCCGGTGCTGAAATCGATCCGCCTGGTGGCGCATACCGGCTACGGTTCACCGGAAGACCGGCGCAAGGCGCAGGCCGCGGGCTTCGATGCGCACCTGGTCAAGCCGGCCGAGCTCGACGACCTGGAAAAAGCGCTGCAGGGCTAGGGGTCAGAGCCCGGTTCTTCTTCTAAAGGGCTCTGACCCCGGTGTTCAGCCACTAAAGGGCTCTGACCCAGGTGTTAAGCCACCGTCGCCGGTTAAAACCGGGGTCAGAGTCCCAAAAGCAGAACCGGGCTCTGACCCCATGTGCGTCACCGCACCGTAACGCGGCAAGCACGGGCATAACCTGCCTCCATCGACATCAACGATGGGAGGTCATCATGCCCCGTGGCGCCAGCCCAAAACGCGAAAAAGAGTTCAAGAAGCTCGAAACCGAGTTCAAGAAGGAACACCGCTACCCCGGCCGCGAGGAAGAAGTCGCCTCGCGTATCGTCAACAAGCAGCGTGCCGAGCACGGCGAGACCAAGCAATCCGCCCACGCCGGCTCAAAGCAGTCGGCGAAGAAGTAAGCGCCGCGCGGTCGTCATAGCCGCAGGCGCAGCCTGCGCGAACGACAAAGACAAAGCCTTCCCGGCTCCGGCCTGGAAGGCTTTGTCGCATCCGGGACAAGCGAACCCCGCGCGGGCCAGCCCCCGGATTCTGCAGTTCGTCGCATGCCGCTGGCCTGCGCGATGCCAGAAAGGCTATCCTTTTTCGCACGATGGTCTGGAACAGCGACCGGCTTGCTGGTAGTGTTTCCAGTACAACAAGAACAGGATGCGGACATGCAGATGACGATGAGAACGGCGCTGGGACTGGCGCAGGCGGGCTTCTGGGCCGCCATCGGGATGGCGCAGGCGGCACCGAGCGGCCATGCCGACGACCCGGCCGAGTTTGCACGGGAAACCCGCCAGATCGACGCCCGCGTGGTACGCGTGCGCCTGGATGGCGTGATCGGCCTGCAGATCCGCCAGGGCGCGGCGCCGGCACTCACGCTGAGCGGCGAGCGGCGCTGGCTCGCCAAGGCCGTCACCGTCCAGAACGGCGATACCCTGAACATCGGCAGCGAGGCGCACGGCCGCATGCGCATGGGCGGCCTGCAGGCCGAGCTGACCCTGCCGGCGCTGCGCGAGGTGACCTCCGAGAGCCTCGGCTCGACCGACATCAGCGGCTTCTCGGGCGAGGAACTGACCTTGCGGCTGGACGGCGCCGGATCGATGCGCATGGCCGGCCATTACCGGCTGGTGCGCGTCGACCTGGGCGGCATCGGCAGCATGCGCCTGGAGGGCCTGGACGGCGACGGCGTCGAACTCAACCTGCAGGGCGCCGGTGTGGTCACCCTGAACGGCCGCGCACGCTGGCTGAAGGCCGACCTCGGCGGACTCGGCAGCCTGGACGCCCAGCAATTCAACGCCGACAACGTCGACATCGACCTGTCCGGCCTCGGCAACGCCCGGGTCACGGCGCGCCAGAATGCCAGTCTCAACCTGTCCGGGCTCGGTTCGGTGACCGTGTACGGCAAACCGCTCAACCGCAAGGTCGCGGTCGACGGCCTGGGCAAGGTGAGTTGGAAGTGAAAAAACTCACGCTCGCCATCCTGTTCGCACTCGGCCTGCACGGCAGTGCCATGGCCGGCTTCCTCGAGGGGGCCAGCGCCTACAACGCGCGCAACTACGCGCTCGCCCTGAAGGAAGTCACGCCGCCGGCAAAGGCGGGCAATGCCGACGCCCAGCACCTGCTCGGCCTGATGTACTACATGGGCCGCGGTGTGCCGCGCGACTACAAGCAGGCCTTTTCCTGGCATTACAAGGCGGCCCTGCAGGGCAAGGCCGACGCCCAGTACGTGATCGGCGCCATGTACTACACCGGCAACGCGGTGCCCCAGGACCATGTGCTGGCCGTGCAATGGTTCCGCAAGGCGGCCGAGCAGGGCCACCCGGATGCCCAGCACGCGCTCGGCCTGATGTACCGCTACCACGTGGCCGGCATGCCGCAGGACGTGGTGCTGGCCTACATGCTGATGAACCTTGCCGCCGCCGGCGGCCACCGCAATGCCGTCGAACAGCGCGCCGGGATCGCGCGCCAGATGAGCCAGGAGCAGATGGAGGAAGCGCAGGCGCTGTCGCGCAGCTGGAAGCCGGGCACGCCGCTGCCGGCGCAGTCGCGCACCGGCGGCGGCTGACTATCCGACTGATTGCAGGTGATGGACGACATGGCGTTGCGATGCCGTCCTACATGGCGATGGCATGCCGATGATGGCGAGCGCATCCGTTGGCGCCTAAGATGGGCTTATCTCAGCCTGTTTTCCAGCCAGTTCTTCACCCAGCTGTTCCACAGCGCAATCAATGGAGGGCAT
>JAKOOD010000593.1 GCA_022701635.1 Burkholderiaceae bacterium
GGCCCCGACGGCAAGGATCGCCATTACGTCCAGCACCTGCTGCGCGAACAGGCGGCACTGGTCCTCGACTGGATCGAACGCGGCGCCGCCATCTATGTCTGCGGCAGCCTGCAAGGCATGGCCGGCGGCGTGCACGAGGCGCTCACGGAGATCCTCGGCGCCGCCATGCTGGAACAGCTAATCACCGACGGACGCTACCGGCGCGACGTGTATTGACGACAGATTCGTCACTATTGTCTGTTTCTACCGGCATGATTGAAATAATTTTTCCATTTCCACATGGAAATTGATTAAACTGCCAGTCAACTGTTCGACCCGCCACTTCCGGTCGAACGGCCCGTAACCGATTCGGCAGCACCATGCATGCACCCGCATTGACGACACATGGGTGCACGGCTTGCAGGCATCGCAGGACCGGACTGACTCACGACCACAAAAACAAATGGGGCATGGCCGCCACGCCATGTATGCGCAGGGACACTTATGCTTATTTCCGATAAATTGATGCGAACTTCCGCCGATCCGATTTCCTCCCAGCCTGCCGACATCCGACAAGAACTGGCGCTGGCCGCCCTCGACGCCATCAACCGCGTCCAGGCCGTGGTCGAATTCGACCTGCAAGGCAACGTGATCCTGGCCAACCAGCACTTCCTGGATGCGATGGGCTATACCCGTGCCGAGATCGCGGGCCAGCACCACCGCATGTTCTGCACCGACGAGTTCGCCAATTCGGACGAGTACCACGCGTTCTGGCAGGCCCTCGCCGGCGGCCAGCCGAGCAGCGGCGAGTTCATGCGTATCGACAAGCACGGTTTCCCGGTCTGGCTGCAGGCGTCCTACAACCCGATCTTCAACGGCGAAGGCAAGCCGACCAAGATTATCAAGTTCGCCACCGACATCACCGCCGCCAAGCTGCAAAGCGCCGACAATGCCGCCAAGATCGACGCCATCAACCGCGCCCAGGCCGTGATCGAGTTCGACCTCAACGGCCGCATCGTGCACGCCAACGACAACTTCCTGGCGGTGATGGGCTACACGCTGGACGAGATCGAAGGCCAGCACCACGCCATGTTCTGCGACCCGGTCTTCGCCGGCACGCCGGAGTACGCCGCCTTCTGGTCGCGCCTGGCCAGCGGCGAACTGCATTCGGGCCAGTTCAAGCGCCGCCACAAGTCCGGCCGCGACGTCTGGATCAACGCTTCCTACAATCCGGTGTTCGGTCCCGACGGCAAGCCGTTCAAGGTCATCAAGTACGCCACCGACATCAGCGCCCGCAAGCTGCGCAACGCCGACTTCGAAGGCCGCATGGCGGCCATCGACCGCGCCCAGGCCGTGATCGAGTTCGACCTCGAAGGCCGCATCGTGCACGCCAACCAGAACTTCCTCGACACCCTCGGCTACGCGCTCGACGACGTCGTCGGCCAGCACCATGCGATGTTCTGCGACCCGGCGTATGCCCGCTCGCACGAATACCGCGCTTTCTGGAAGCACCTCGGCAGCGGCGAATTCCACGCCGGCGAATTCAAGCGTATCGCCAAGGACGGCCACCCGGTCTGGATCCAGGCCATCTACAACCCGATCCTGGATGCCGACGGCAAGCCGTTCAAGGTGGTCAAGTTCGCTACCGACGTCACCGCCGTCAAGGCGCGCAACGCGGATTACGAAGGCAAGATGCAGGCGATCGACCGCGTGCAGGCCGTGATCGAATTCGACCTGCAGGGCAAGGTGCTGGGTGCGAACCAGAATTTCCTCGACACGATGGGCTACGGCCTCGACGAGATCCGTGGCCAGCACCACCGCATGTTCTGCGACCCGGCCTTCGCGCATTCGCCGGAATACCTGGCGTTCTGGGACCGCCTCGGGCGCGGCGAATTCGACGCCGGCGAATACCGCCGCGTCGGCAAGGGCGGCAAGGAAATCTGGATCCTGGCCTCGTACAACCCGATCTTCGACGCCGAAGGCAAGCCGGTCAAGATCGTCAAGTTCGCCACCGACGTCACCCGCCAGAAGGCGCTGTCGGCCGAGACCCGCGGCAAGCTCGACGCGATCGGACGCTCGCAGGCCGTGATCGAGTTCGACATGCGCGGCAACGTGCTGTCGGTGAACGACAACTTCCTGCGCACGATGGGCTATGCCGAAGAGGAAGTGCTCACGCAGCACCACAGCATGTTCTGCGATCCCGAACTGGTCAAGAGCGCGGCCTACCGCCACTTCTGGGCCAACCTGGGCCAGGGCCAGTTCCAGTCCGGCCGCTTCAAGCGCCGCGGCAAGCACGATGCCGACATCTGGATCGTGGCCACCTACAACCCGATCCTGGACGTCAACGGCAAGCCCTATAAAGTGGTGAAGTTCGCGATGGACGTCACCGAGCAGGTGCACCGCGAGGAACTGGTCGGCGCCAAGGTCAAGGCAATCTCCGGCGTGCTGGGCGAGCTGTCGCAATCGATCGGCGTGATCGCCGCCGGCGCCCAGCAATCGGCCGGCATGGCGACCCGCACCCAGGCCGACGCCACCGAAGGCAGCAAGCTGCTGGACCGCTCGAAGGACGCGATGCAGGCGATCCAGAAGTCGTCCGCCGACGTCCACGACATCATCGAGACCATCAGCGAAATCGCCAGCCAGACGCACCTGCTGGCGTTCAATGCCGCGATCGAGGCGGCGCGTGCGGGCGAGCATGGCAACGGCTTCTCGGTGGTCGCCAACGAAGTGCGCAAGCTGGCCGAGAAATCGGCGATGGCGGCGCGCGAGATCTCGAAGCTGATCAACGAGACCGTCAGCCGGGTCGGCGACGGTACCCGCCTGGCGGGCGAGGTCGAGCATGCGTTCGAGCGCATCGTGCATTCGGTCGGCGCGACCAGCACCTCGATCGGCCAGATCCACGCCTCGACCAGCGAACAGGCCAGCGCCACGCGCGACGTCTCGAAGCTGCTGACCGAACTGGAAAGCATCGCGACGGAGCGCTAAGCCATGCCTGCTACCAAGCTGCGCCTGGCGCAGGCCAGCATCGGCGCGGTCCACCTCGGCATCCCGGTGGAAGCGGTGGTGCAGGCGATCGCGCTGCCCGATACCCTAACCTTCCTGCCGCGCCGCCAGGGCGCGCTGCGCGGCGTGGTCGAGCACGCGGGCACCCTGGTGCCGGTGGTCGACCTGGCGCGCTGGGTCGAGACCGGGACCCCGGCGGCGGCGGCCGGCGCACAGGAGGCGCGCATCCTGGTGCTGCACGAAGGCGGACGCACCATCGGCCTGCAGGTCGATGCCGTGGGCGGCCTGCTCGACGTGGCGCCGCACCTGCTGACGCGCCTGCACCACGACGACAATCCGGAAGACGTGTTCCACACCGCACTGCGCTCGCCCGACGACGGCCGTATCCTGAGCCTGCTCGAAGTCGGCCGCCTGGCCGACCTGGCGGCGGCCTGGAGCCAGGTCGACGCGGTGATCACGACGGCCCCGGCAGTGGCCGGCGCCGCCCCTGCCCGCCCCGGTCACACCTGGGCGCTGCTGCAGACCGGCCATGGCCGGCTGGCCGTGATGCCGGGCGAGCTGCCCGAAGTGATGCCGATGCCGCCACTTGAACGCTTTGGCGGCGGCATCGACAGCGCCTACTGCATCTGGCGCGGCCGCCACCTGCCGGTGCTGCCTGCCGGCGCACTGATCGAGGGACCGTTCGAGGCCGGCGGCGAGCGCCTGCTGGCCGTGATCGAACACGGCGGCCTCGCGCTCGGCCTGCCGGTGCGCGCGGCGCTGCAGATGTGCGCGCTGGAAGGGACCGGGCTGCCGGCCAACAATGGACTGACCGCCACCCTGTACGACGGCGACGGCCTCGAAGTCCACCTGCTCGACACCGCGCGCCTGTTCGAACGCTTCCCGGAAGCGGCACTCAGCAAGCCGGCAACGGCGGCAACGGCGCCCGTGACGGCGGCGCGCCAGCGCAGCGCCAACGCGGTCGGCTACATCGTGTACGAGGCCGACGGGCTGGGGGCGACCCCGCTCGGCGCGATCGAGCAGATCCTGCCGCTGGCCGGCACCCTGGCGGCCACCATGGACTGGCGCGGCGCCGCCATCCCGATGGTCGACCTGCGCGGCGCGGCGGCCGGCACCGCGGCCAACGTGCTGGTGGTAAAGGCGGCGGCCGGCCACGTCGGCTACGTGGTGGGGCGCGTGCAGTCGATGATCCCACCGGGCAGCGGGACGCTGTACCGGATGGGCGTCGGCGGCAGCGGGCTGGAGTTCATCACCACCGGCGAGGGGGCCGAGCAGGCCAGTTACCGGACGGTCGACCTGGCGGCGCGGGCGGCGGCGTAGGCGCTGCCGCATCTCCCCGTTAGACGCAAGACTGTCGCCCCTGCGCAGGCAGGGACCCGAGTTCGCTGCAACCCGGTAGCATGTGCCGCGGACGCATCGTGAAACTTGGGGCCCTGCCTTGGCAGGGGCGACGTGCATGTTGCCGGGCTTTATCTGGCTTTCGCAGGCGGCACCGTCAACCCGTCCAGCCACCCCACCGTCACCCCCGCCAGCGCAATGCGGTGATCCGCAAACCCGTGGTCGCTCGCCAGCGTCACCGCCTTCAGCTGCCCGCCGCGCGAGCGGATCGCGGCCGCCAGCGGCGCCACCTGGGCCGCGTTGCCGTACTGGGCATCGACGATCAGGAGCGGCTTGCGTGCCAGCCGCGGCGCCGCGTCCACCAGGTCCCAGTCGCGCGCGTGGCGCTCAACTTCCGCCATCAGGCGCGCCGCATCGGTGCCGGCCAGGCTGTTGCCGAAATCGTCGCCCATGGCCGCGATCGCATCCTGGCGACCCTCGGGTTTGGCCAACACCGCCTTGCCCGAGGCGCCCACGTTCCACGGATCGATCAGCACCGCACCCAGCACATCGTCGTGGGCGGCGGCGTAGCGCGCGGCCAGGAAGCCGCCCATGCTGTGGCCGGCGACGACCAGGCGCGCCGGGTCGATGCCGTACTGGCGGGCGTTGTCGGGCCGGCGCAGGAAATCCATCGCCACCTCGACGTCATCGAAGGCGCCGGCCAGCGAGAAGCGGCCTGGCGAACCCCAGCTGCCGCGGTAATGCAGCGTCAGGACGTTCCAGCCGGCGCGCCGGATCGCCTGCGCCAAGTCGAGGTTCTGCTCGTTGCCGGGCAGGCCGTGCAGCAGCAGCATGGTCGGTTTCGGCCCGGCGCCGGCGGCCCGCATCAGCAGCGCATTCATGCCTTCGCCGTGGCTCAGGATCAGCACCTGGCGGTTGGCGGCCGGGTAGTTGGCGTCGCGCGGGGGATCGGCGACG
>JAKOOD010000609.1 GCA_022701635.1 Burkholderiaceae bacterium
TCAGGGTCGACTTGCCGGCGCCGTTTTCGCCGATCACGCCATGGATCGAACCCTGGTCGATGGTAAAGCTGACGTCGGCGTTCGCCTGCACGGCCCCGAAGGCCTTGCTGATGTTGCGAAATTCTACGGCTGGCTGCATAGCGGTAAGGTGTTGAAATGGGTTGGATGGAAGAACATGGGAAGCCATCGTTCAACAGCGCGCCGCGCCGGAGGGTGCCGGCGCGGCGCGCTGCGTGGATGCGGTATCGGGTGACCCTTACTGCGGGCAGGAACCGGTTTCGCGATAATCGACCACCTTGATCGTGCCGCCGACGATGCCGGCGCGGGCGGCGTCGACCGCCTTTTCGATCTCGGGCGTGATCAGCTTGCGGTTGTCCTTGTCCAGCGCCCAGTCGACGACGCCTTCCTTCAGGCCTTCGTAGGTGATGCCCGGCGTGAACTGGCCGGCGCGGATCTTCATGAAGGCTTCGTAGGTGGCGTTGTCGACGTGCTTGACCATCGAGGTCAGCATCGTGCCCGGGTGCAGGTAGTTCTGGTTCGAATCGACGCCGATCGCCAGCTTGCCTTTTTCCTTGGCCATCTGCAGGGCGCCCATGCCGGAGCCGCCGGCCACGGCAAACACCACGTCCGCGCCGCGGTCGAACTGCGTGCGCGCGAGTTCGCCGCCCTTGGCCGGATCGTTCCAGGCCGCGCTGGTCGTGCCGACCATGTTCTGCACCACCTGCGCCCTGGTCGTCACCGACTTGGCGCCCTGGCTGTAGCCGCAGGCGAACGCACGGATCAGCGGGATGTCCATGCCGCCCACGAAGCCGAGCGTCTTGCTCTTGGACGCCATGGCGGCGGCAACGCCGACAAGGTAGGAGCCTTCCTGTTCCTTGAACAGCACCGAGTTGACATTCTTGCCCTGGGCATTGCCGTCGATGATCACGAAGTGCACGTTCGGGTATTCGGCCGCGATCCGCTGCACCGGCTGGGTCTGGGAAAAGCCGATCGAGATGATCAGCTTGAGCTTCTTGCGCGCAAGCGCGCGCAGCACCTGCTCGGCCTGGGTATCGTAGTTGGCCTGGGCTTCAAACACCTTGATCCCGGTTTCCTTCGTGAAGCGGGTCACGCCTTCGGCTGCCGACTGGTTGAACGACTTGTCGAACTTGCCGCCGGCGTCGTAGACGATCGCGAGCTTGGCACCAGCCATGTCGGCCGACGCACCGGCGCTCACGCAGAGCGCCGCAATCGCCATACCAAGTTGTTTCAAACTGCGCTTGAATCTCATCTATTGCTCCTGAATCCTCTATTCTACCCAACACAACGGTCGAGCTGGGCGAAAGCAAAGACCGTGGGGGCATGGCACGTTGCCGGCGGACTGTGTCAGCCCGGGAATGCCGACCACATGCTGCAGACCCGGATGACGGAGACGTTCGCAGCCAAACTTGGCAACTATGCATTACCCAGTTTATTTGTGGCAAATATGATTTTACTTCGCAATTTATTTACTTGAAATATAAATGGCGACAACTTTCTGCAATTTCTCACAGAAAACCACAGCGGAATGTGCTTGGGGAGACGCTGTATTTACTTGGCGGCGACTGGCAGGATGGGCAGGAGGGACGATGCGGGGAGGCGCGGCGTGGCGCTCGCGGCCAGCGCTGCGGCCGACGTGCCGGCAGGGACTGCGGATACCGGCACGAGGTCGGCCGTCGCTGTCGCCGCGGTTGCGCCGGCCAGCATGGCGTCGGCCACCGACGGCACCGCGATCGGCATCGCGAACTGCGTGGTGAGGAAGCCGGCGATGCGGCTCTGGGCCGCTTCCAGGTAGGGGATGTTCATGTGGTCCGAGTCGGGCACGACGTCGTCGCCGCACAGCCGCGCCAGCTTGGCGACCAGCTGGTCGGTGTGCGAGTGCGGCACCACGTCGTCGCTGGCGGCGCGCAGCACATAGGTCGGCGCCTTGAGCGAAGGGGCATACTTGATCGACTCGAAGCGGTGGCGCAGCATGTACTCGATCGGCATCACGCGGAACTTGCGCTTGGCGATGGCCAAGATCGAATCGTAGGGCGTGATCAGGACCACTGAGTGGGCCGGCCGCTCCTTGGCAACCTGCACCGCCACGCCGGAGCCGAGGCTGCGCCCGACCACGGCGATGCGGCGCGGATCGACGTGGACGCGCCCGGCCATCCAGTCGAACAGCATGCAGCCATCCTCGATCATGTGGATCTCGGCAGGGACGCCGTGCGATTCGCCATAGCCGCGGTAATTCACGGCCAGCACCGCCATGTTGGGGAACAGCTTGCCGGCATCGCGCACCACCCACGACACTTCCTCGGAACGTCCGCCGAAATAGACCACGGCCGGATGCTGGCCCGGCGCCTGCGGCGTCATCAGCCAGCCACAGAGGCGGGTACCGTCCTTGGCACGCAGCACCACGGGACGGGTGCGGTGACCGCTGCTGCGCGGGCTCTTGACTTCACGCCCGACGGTCGGATTGAACACCAGGCGGCGCTGGTTGGCCGCGACCGCAGCCGTCAGGCCCAGCCACA
>JAKOOD010000614.1 GCA_022701635.1 Burkholderiaceae bacterium
GGCGGCAGGCGGTTGTGGATGTGGGTGGCGGCGCGCGCGGCCTGGCCGGTCGCCACCGCGATCTGGTTCAGGCCGACCGTCACGTCGCCGATCGCATACAGGCCCGGCACCGCGGTGACGCCATGGCTGTCGACCACCAATTCGTCGCAATGGGCGGTTTCGGCGCCCAGCTTGGCGGCCAGGCCGGAGCGCGCGTTTTCGCCCAGCATCGGGTAGAACACGTCGGCCGGATGATCGTTGCCGTCGGCGGTGTGCATCACCGGTTTCATGGCGGCGTCGAGCGTGACGGACAGCAGCGGCGAATCGATGTAGCGCACGCCGGCGGCGTCCAGGCGGCGGCGGTCATCGTCGGTCAGGATCGAGGCCGGGCCGCGTTCGAACAGCGTCACGTCGGCACTGAAGGTGCGCATGAACATGGCATGGCCGACCGGATTGACCTCGGCGGTGGCGACGGCGATGCGCTTGTCCATCACGTCGAACCCGTCGCACACCGGACACAGGCGCACCGAGCCGAAGGCGACCGCCTCGCGCCAGTTCTCGACCGGCAGGCCGACGTCGGCCACGCCGGTGGCCAGCAGCACGGTCAGCGAACGGATCGGGGTGATCTCGCCGTCGGGTGCGTCTTCCGGCACGTAGTCGGCAACGAAATGGCCATCCTCGATGCGCAGGTCGAGGATCTCGCCCGGCATCACTGCGCCGCCATAGCGCTCCAGCTGAGCCGTCAGGTTGCCGAGCAGGGCATGGCCGGGCACGCCTTCAGGAAAGCCGGGATAGTTGTGCGAAACGGGAATCAGGCGTAGCCGGCTGTTGCCCTTGTCGACCACGGCGACGTTGCGCGTGAAGCGGCGCAGGTAGATGGCGGCGGTCAGGCCGCCGGGGCCGCCGCCGATGATCAGGGTATCGTAGACGTGGGATAAGCTTGACATGTTTTCATTATCCACAAGCTGCCCCCGCGTGTCCTGTCGGCGTGCCACCCGCTGCCGGGTCGGACCCGGCTTACACATTACTGTCGAGTGATGCGCGTGCGGCTCAGTGGTTGTGGGTCTCGGGCTGCAGTGTGACGTGATCGATGCCGTGCTTGTCGAGCAGCATGGCCCGCACCGCCTGCAGCACCTCCGGCCAGCGTGCCATGTTCTCGATCTGCAGGTGACCGATCAGGGCCGGCTCGCCGGGTGACATGTCCCACACATGCAGGTCGTGCACCGAGACCACGCCCGGCATCCGCCCCAGATCGGCGCCCACTTGCAGGTAATCGATCTGGGCCGGCACGCCCTCCATCAGGAAGTGATACGACTCGCGCAGGATGCCGGCGGTCGAGCGCAGGATCAGCAGCGACACGAAGATCGACAGGATCGGATCGATCCGCACCCAGCCGGTCAGGTGGATGATGGCGCCGGCGGCGATCGCCGCGATCGAGCCGAGCAGGTCGCCCAGCACGTTGACCAGGGCGGCGCGGGTATTGATGCTCTGCTCGCCGCGCGACAGCACCCAGGCCACCAGGATGTTGATGGCGGCGCCGATCGAGGCGACCACGAACACGGTGCCGCCGCCGACGGCTTCCGGATGCACCAGGCGCTTGCCCGCTTCGTACACGATCCAGCACACCAGCAGCAGCATGGCCAGGCTGTTGACGAAGGCGGCCAGCGCCTCGGCGCGCACGAAGCCGAACGAGTGGCGCGCCGACGGCGGGCGCTTGGCGATGAACTGGGCCATCAGGGCCAGGCCGAGGGCGGCGGCGTCGGTCGTCATGTGGCCGGCGTCGGAGATCAGCGCCAGCGAATTCGACATGAAGCCGGTGACCGCTTCGATCACGGCGAACAGCAGGGTCAGCCCGAGCGCAATCGCCAGCGCCCCCTGGCTGCGGCCTTCGATGGTGTGGGCGTGCCGGGCGTCGCCGTCGAGGTGGGCGTGCAGGTGGGAGGAGGAGGCCGGTTGCTTGGACATGGGGGCAGGTCATCAAAATAAACAGCAGGAAGTATACCTGCAGGGTGGTGCGCAAAGCCCGCGCCGATGCCGGTTTGCTCATCAATTCATGCGTGCCTTGCATAACCGGCGCCGACTCCCTATAATAGCGGCACACGGGCGGTTAGTTCAGCTGGTTAGAATACTTGGTCGACATCCAAGGGGTCGCAGATTCGAATTCTGCACCGCCCACCAGAACATCTCGGGAGTTTCACAATTCCCATCTGTAAGAGCGAGAAAGGCATCCACGGTTATGACACCGCGAACTACAACGTCGTTGTGGGGGAATCGCTAGACGCGGTTTGGTGTGCTTTTGTCTCAAAAAAGCTCTACAACACTGAAATAAACGCGCCTGGTGCGCGTTTTTTTTCGTCCCGACATTTTAAGTTTCAATTCTTTTAATCATTTCATTTACTAGCGGGCGCGACAGGGCGCCGACAAGGAGATCAAGATGTTGAACGTGCGACTCCCCGACGGCTCCAGCCGTCAATTCGAAGGACCGGTCACCGTGGCCCAAGTGGCACAGAACATTGCACCGAGCCTAGGCAAGGCCGCGCTGGCCGGCAAGGTCAACGGTAAAGTGGTCGACACCTCGTTCCTGATCGAGTCCGACGCCGACCTGGCGATCGTCACCGACCGCGATCCGGAAGGCCTGGACGTGATCCGTCACTCGACCGCCCACCTGCTGGCGTATGCCGTCAAGGAACTGTTCCCGGAAGCCCAGGTCACCATCGGCCCGACCATCGAGAACGGCTTCTACTATGACTTCTCGTACAAGCGCCCGTTTACCCCGGAAGACTTGACCGCGATCGAAAAGAAGATGGCGGAAATCGCCAAGAAGGACGAGCCGGTCACCCGCAGGGTGCTGCCGCGCGACGAAGCCGTCGCCTACTTCAAGTCGATCGGCGAAGACTACAAGGCCGAGATCATCGCCTCGATCCCGGCGAACGAGGATGTGTCGCTGTATGCGGAAGGCGGCTTCACTGACCTGTGCCGCGGCCCGCACGTGCCGTCGACCGGCAAGCTGAAAGTCTTCAAGCTGATGAAGCTGGCCGGCGCCTACTGGCGCGGCGACGCCAAGAACGAGATGCTGCAGCGTATCTATGGCACCGCTTGGGCCAAGAAGGAAGACCAGGAGCAATACCTGCACATGCTGGAAGAAGCCGAAAAGCGCGACCACCGCAAGCTCGGCAAGCAGCTCGACTTCTTCCACTTCCAGGACGAAGCGCCGGGCCTGATCTTCTGGCACCCGAAAGGCTGGACCATCTGGCAGCAGATCGAGCAGTACATGCGCAAGACCTACCAGATCACCGGCTACAACGAAGTCAAGGCGCCGCAGATCATCGACGTCTCGCTGTGGCAAAAGACCGGTCACTGGGACAACTACCGTGAAAACATGTTCACGACCGAGTCCGAGAACCGTACCTATGCGCTCAAGCCGATGAATTGCCCGGGCCACGTGCAGATCTATAACGCCGGCCTGCGTTCCTACCGCGACCTGCCGCTGCGCTACGGCGAGTTCGGCCAGTGCCACCGCAACGAATCGTCGGGCGCGCTGCACGGCCTGATGCGCGTGCGCGGCTTTACCCAGGACGACGGCCACGTGTTCTGCACCGAAGAGC
>JAKOOD010000622.1 GCA_022701635.1 Burkholderiaceae bacterium
AGGTAGCTGAACGTGAACCACAGCACCACGAACAGCAGCACCGCCGCGAAGCGCGCGCGCTCGGCGAAGGCGCCGACGATCAGGCCGCAGGTGATGGCGGCGAAGGTGCCCTGGAACGCCACGTACACGAACTCGGGAATCACGACGCCCTTGCTGAACGTGGCGGCGGTCGAGAACGAGGCCTTGACCGGATCCCAGATGCCCTTCAGGAACAGCCGGTCGGTGCCGCCGACGAACGCGTTGTTCTCGGTGAACGCGAACGAATAGCCGTACAGGCACCACAGCACGATGATGACCGAGAAAATCATGAAAACCTGCATCAGCACCGACAGCATGTTCTTGGAACGCACCAGACCGCCGTAGAACAGGGCCAGGCCCGGAATCGTCATCATGATCACCAGCATCGTGGCGACCATCATCCAGGCGGTGTCGCCCTTTTGCGGCGTGGGTGCGGCGGCGGGTGTGGACGGCGCTGTGGGCGCTGCGGACGCCGGCGCGGCGGTGGCCGCGACCGGTGCCGGTGCTGCCGGTGCTGCCGTCGGTGCCGGTGCCGGTGCCGCCGTGGTGGCGGTTGCGGCCGGTGCCGCCTTCGGCGCATCCTGGGCCACGGCCGGCAACGCGCCGCCCAGCGCCACCGCGACGGCGGCCCCTGCGATCAGTTTGGTGATGGTATGGATCATCGGTTTCCCCTTACAGCGCATCGTTGCCGGTTTCGCCGGTACGGATGCGGATTACCTGCTCCAGATTGGAGACGAAGATTTTGCCGTCACCGATCTTGCCGGTGCGGGCCGCGCCCTGGATCGTGTCGATCACCTGGTCGACGATGGCATCGTCCACCGCGGCTTCGATCTTGGTTTTGGGCAGGAAGTCGACCACGTATTCCGCGCCACGATACAGCTCGGTATGGCCCTTCTGGCGACCGAAGCCTTTCACTTCGGTCACCGTGATCCCCTGCACGTTGATCTCGGAAAGCGCCTCTCGCACCTCGTCGAGCTTGAAGGGTTTGATGATGGCGGTGATCATTTTCATGCGTTGCCTCTTCAGAAAGTTTTTGAAACGGTGAGCACGGCCCCCGACTTGCCCAGATTGTCGCGGCCCGGCGACAGGTAGGCGCGGGTGTCGGCTTTGAACCAGGCCAGGGCGACGGTGCACACGCCCAGGTCTTTCGTCACGCCGATTTTGTAGTCCGTGTAAGACAGCGAACCGTTGTGCCGGAGGTTCTGGCGCCCGGCATGCAGGTTCACGGTAAAGCCATTGCTGGCGTCGACGTTGGCGCCGACGTCCAGATAACCGCTGCCCTTGCTGTCGGCGGTGCCGAACAGGTTGGTCAGCGAATGCGAATATTTCACGTAGGCGGGGCCGAACCCGAGTTGACCGTACAACTCGAAGGTGTTGGCATTGGGTCTGAGGCCGTTACTCGGATAAAAGTAGTAAAGGCCGCCGACGTCATAGGTGATGGCGTCGCTCAGGTTGCCGCGTTTGCCGCCGTAGATATCCCACTCGATGTTGGCGTCGCCACCTGCGTCCTTGATCCACTTGATGGTGGAGAGCCAGGTGCCTGCGTACAAACCGGTCGGGTTGTGTACGTAGTCCGCGCCGCCCTGCAGGGCGGGATCGAGACGGGTCTGGGAGATGCCGCGGTAGCGATAATCGCTCGTCAGCGCGGCGTTGAAGCTCACTTCGTTGTCTGGCTTTTTTTCCTCTTCCGCTGCCAGACCCGTACTCAAGCTGCACAGCCCCGCGACGAGGACGGCGATGTGTGGCCAGTGATTGTGGTGACGCTTCATGTGACGCTCCCTTGGGTTATGAACAAATCTGCCGATGCGTTTACAATTCGATACGCAATCCTGTTGTAATGGGTTACCGATGACATAGCAGGATGCATGCCACCTCGATCGACGACGGATGGATGCTTGTTTTCGAATGAGCCGCCTCCATCTCGATTCAAAAAACACAAACCCCATCTTTACGTGTGCGCCGAAGCGGTGCACGCACCAAATCAGGCATCGACGCACTCCATTGGTGCAATCGCTGTCATACCAGGAAAACGCAATGAACAGCTTTTTCAACGACTTGCAGGACAAGATCAATCAAGCGATCGAAAATTCGCCGGCCAAGGATATCGAGCGCAATGTGAAAGCCATGATGACCCAGGGCTTTTCGAAGCTGGATCTGGTGACGCGCGAGGAGTTCGATATCCAGACCCAAGTGCTGGCGAAGACACGCGCCAAGCTCGAGGCGCTTGAAGCGCGCATGGCGGAACTGGAAGCGAAGCTGGCGGTCGAACCGAAGCTTTAATTGCCGCGATAGTCTTTGTCGGCGGCCGACGCGCTACTCGGCGCCCGTCAGCCGATCCGCCAGCGCAGCGCGAACCGCCATGCGACGAGTACGACCACGCCGAGCAGGCTGACGCCGAACAGGATCGCGAAGACATAGGCGATCGGATTGCCGAATCCGGCCGCATCGGCCGCCAGGATCAACACCGATGCCAGCAACACCTGCGCCAGC
>JAKOOD010000623.1 GCA_022701635.1 Burkholderiaceae bacterium
CCGGCAGCGGACGCAGCGACTTGGTGATCAGGCGCAGCGTCGTGACCTTGACGGTCAGCTCGTCGACCTTGGTCTTGAACAGCGTGCCTTCGACGCCCAGGATGTCGCCCAGGTCGTAGCGGCGGAATGCTTCCATCGCTTCCTCGCCCAGGTTGTCGAGGGTGACGTAGATCTGGATGCGGCCGTCGGCGCGCAGGCCCGACGCGTCCTGCAGCGTTGCGAACGCGGCTTTCTTGCCGGCTTCGCGCTTGAGCATCATGCGGCCAGCCAGCACCACCGCTTGCGGCGCCTGTTCCAGCTCTTCGCGGCTCCAGCCGCCGTACTGCTCGGCCAGGTCGGCCGCCTTGTGACGGGGAACGAAGTCATTCGGGAAGGCCACCCCTTTGTCGCGGAGCGCGGCCAGCTTGGCACGGCGCTCGGCGATGATCTTGTTGTCGTCAAGGCCCAGGCCGGCCGGCTCCTGGCCCTGCTGTTGTTGTTCTTGGTTGTTGTCGGTGCTCATATCAGGTTCACTCTAGTAGTAGATTCGGGCTCGGCTCACAGGTTCGCGCACAGGCTGCCGATGTCCAGATCGGCATAGTCGTCGACCACGCGGATCACGTTGTCGAATTCGGCGAAGGCCTCGGCCGGCAGCGTGGTCGTGATGACCACCGCGCGCATGCCGGCGCGGCGCGCCGCTTCCACGCCCATCGGCGCGTCTTCGAACACGATGCATGCGGCGGGATCGATGCCGAGCTGCTCGGCCGCCTTCAGGAACACGTCCGGATGCGGCTTGCCGTGCTGGACGTCGGCGGCGCCGACCACGGTGTCGAAGTGGCGGCGCAGGTCCAGCTCGTCGAGCGTGAAGACGATGTTCTTCGGCGGCGCGGACGTCGCCACCGCCAGTTGCACGCCGGCCGCGCGCGCGTTCGTCACGAAGTGCTCGAAGCCCTCGATGGCACGGCGGTGCGGGCCGTACATCTCGCGGTACAGCACGTCCTTTTCCTGGGCCAGCACGGCGATCTCCTCGTCCGGAACGTCCGGGCCGAGGCGCGCGCGCAGGATCTCGCGGCCCTGGGCGCCGGCGGTCTCGCGGAAAAAGGCGTCCGCTTCATACGACTTGCCGCGGCGGGCGAAGAACGCCAGCCAGGAGTCGGTATGGAAGGCCATGTTGTCGACGATGGTACCGTCCATGTCGAAGATGAATGCGCGCGCTTGGGTCATGCTCGTTACCTCTCGGTTATACGCCTTGCTTCAGCGATGCGGAAATGAAATCGTCGATGTCGCCGTCCAGCACGTTCTTGGTATTGCCGGTCTCGAAGCCGGTGCGCAAGTCCTTGATACGCGACTGGTCCAGCACGTACGAACGGATCTGGTGGCCCCAGCCGACGTCGGTCTTGGAGTCTTCCAGTTTCTGCTGCTCGCTCATGCGCTTGCGCATCTCGAGCTCGAACAGTTTCGCGCGCAGCATGTCGAAGGCTTCGGCCTTGTTGCGGTGCTGCGAGCGGTCGTTCTGGCACTGGACCACGATACCGGAAGGAGCGTGCGTCAGGCGCACGGCGGAGTCGGTCTTGTTGATGTGCTGACCGCCGGCACCGGATGCGCGGTAGGTATCGATGCGCACGTCGGCCGGGTTGATCTCGATCTCGAAGGACTCGTCGACTTCCGGATACACGAACAGCGAGGTGAACGAGGTATGACGGCCATTGGCCGAGTCGAACGGCGACTTGCGCACCAGGCGGTGCACGCCGGTCTCGGTGCGCAGGTGGCCATAGGCGTACTCGCCCTCGACCTTGATGGTGGCGGTCTTGATACCGGCAACCTCGCCATCGGAGATTTCCATCACCTCGGCCTTGAAGCCCTTGCGCTCGCAATAGCGCAGGTACTGGCGCAGCAGCATCGAGGCCCAGTCCTGGGCTTCGGTACCGCCGGCGCCGGCCTGGATGTCGATGAAGCAGTTGGCGTGGTCCATCGGGTTGCTGAACATGCGGCGGAATTCCATCGCCTCGATGATCTTCTTGATCGCTTCGGCGTCGCCTTCGACGGATTCGATGGTGTCGTCATCGCCTTCTTCGCGCGCCATCTCGAACAGGTCGTTGGCATCGCCGAGATCGGCGCGCGCCTTTTCCAGCGTCAGCACGACGCCTTCGAGGGCCTTCTTTTCCTTGCCCATTTCGAGGGCGCGTTTCTGGTCGTTCCAGATGGCCGGGTCTTCCAGCTCCTGGTTGACCTGTTCTAGTTTCTCCGACTTCTTATCGAAGTCAAAGATACCTCCGAAGTTCGGCTTCACGATCCGTCAGATCGTTCAGCAGGGCGGAGAGGGCGTTGATGCGTTCAGCTTCCATGGTCGGTGGTATGTCTTGTAGTTGAATCGAACCGGAGATTATACCCGACTGCGCCGCGGCCAAGCGCCAAGTTGGGCCGGTCTTGCCGGGTGACACGGCGCTTCTGTATGATGGACCGCTGTTGCCAATGTTGCTTGTCATTCCCGCCATGCCGAATCGTCTTCGCCCCCGTCTTTCCTTCCCCCTCGCCCTGTCGCTGATGTCGACGCTGATCGCTTCCGCCTGGGCCGCGCCGCCGGCTGCGCCGGTTGCAGGAACGCGCGCCGAACTGGCGCTCCTGGAAACCACCGACATCCACTCGAACGTGGTCGGCTACGATTACTTCAAGCTGGCCGCCGAGCCGTCGCTGGGACTGGACCGCGCCGCGACCCTGATCGCCCAGGTGCGCACCGAATTCCCGAACACGCTGCTGTTCGATAACGGCGACACGATCCAGGGCACCGCGCTGGCCGACTACCAGGCGCTGGTCAAGCCGGTGAAATGCGACCAGCAGCTCGGCATCTATAAAGTGATGCAGCGCCTCGGCTACGACGGCGCCGGCGTCGGCAACCACGATTTCAACTATGGCCTCGGCTTCCTGGGCCAGGTCAGCGGCCAGGGCTTCGACGCCGACGGCGTGCCGGCCAAGGGCGGCAAGGCGTGCGCCGGCCCGGGCTTCCCGATGGTGCTGGCCAACGTCTACAGCAGCAAGACCAGGCAGCCGCTGTTCGCGCCGTACCGGATCATCGAGAAGCGCGTCAAGGCGGTCGACGGCGCCGGCCGTCCGGTCGAGGCGACGGTGAAAGTCGGCATCATCGGCTTCACGCCGCCGACCATCCTGGCCTGGGACAAGCGCTGGCTGGAAGGGAAGGTCTACACCGAAGGCCTGGTCGAGACGGCGAAGCGCTACGTGCCCGAGATGCGCAAGAAGGGGGCCGACCTGGTGGTGGTGATCTCGCACGGCGGCCTGGATGCCGCCCCGTATTCGCCGACGATGGAAAACGGGAACTACTGGCTGGCGCAGCAGAGTGGCGAGGTCGGCGGCATCGACGCCATGCTGCTCGGCCATTCGCACATGCTGTTCCCGAACCCGGCCAGCACGGTCCCGCAATTCAACCTGCCGCATGTCGACAAGGCCAAGGGCACCGTCTTCGGCGTGCCGACCGTGATGGCCAATTTGTGGGGCAAGAACCTGGGCGTGGTCAGGTTGTCGCTGCGCCATGACGGCAAGGACTGGAAAGTCGAGCGCGACCGCACCGTGGTCGAGAGCCGCACGACCGAGCAGGGCAACAAGCAATACGTGGCCGCCGATCCGCAGGTGATGGGGCTGGTGCGCGCCGAGCACGAGGCCACCATCGAGTACGTGAAGACGCCGGTGGGCAGCACCGACTTCCGCATGTCGACCTATTTCGCCGACGTCGGCGACAGCTCGGCGATCGAGGTCGTCAACCAGGCCCAGACCGCGTACGTGCGCAAGTACGTCGCCGCCAACCTGCCGCAGTACGCGGACCTGCCGGTGCTGTCGATGGCGGCCGCCTTCAAGAGCGGCTTCGGCGGCGCCGGCGACTACACCGACGTCGCGCCGGGCAACCTGGCGCTGAACAATGCGGCCGACCTGTACCTGTATCCGAATGCGCTGTACGCGGTGAAGGTCGACGGCGCCGGCCTCAAGGCCTGGCTGGAAAAGGCGGCCGGCCGCTTCAACACCATCGACCCGGCGAACACCGCGCCGCAGGAACTGCTGAATCCCGCCTTCCCCAGCTTTAACTTCGACACCGTCACCTCGGCGGCGCTCGGCTACGAGATCGACGTGACCCGGGCGCCCGGCCAGCGCATCCGCAAGCTGACGCTGAACGGCAAACCGGTGGCGGACACGCAGGCCTTCCTGGTCGCGACCAATAACTACCGTGCCAGCGGCGGCGGCAACTTCCCGGGCCTGGACGGCAGCAAGACCGTGATCGCCTCGCCGGACGCCAGCCGCGACGTGCTGATCGACTACATTCGCACGGCGAAGCAGCTGACGCGCGCCGCCAACGGCGCCCAGCGCAGCTGGCGCTTTGCGCAGGTCAGGACCGCCGGCCCGGTGGTGTTCCACTCGGCGCCGGGCAAGATCGCGCTGGCGCGCGCCGCTGGACTGGCCAACGTGTCGCAGCTGCGCGAGGACGACGGGCAGGGCAAGGGGTTCGCGCTGTACGCGGTCGACTTGTCGAAATGAGGCGGCGGCAGGCCACGGCGCTGCTGCTGGCGGCGGCGCTGTTCGGCGGCGCCGCGGCCGCGCCGGCACCCAATGCGGCAGCCGCCCACGCCGACTACCTGCGCGGACTGGCGTACCGCAACGGCAGCCACGGCCTGCCGCTTGACCCGGCACGGGCGGTCCTTGCGCTGACGGCTGCGGCCGAAGGCGGCGTGCCTGCGGCGATGTTCATCCTGTCGCACATGCTGGCGGAAGGCGAGGGCGCGGCGCGCGACCCAGCCGCGGCGCGGCGCTGGCTGGAAGCGGCGGCGCAGGCCGAGTATCCCGAGGCATTACAGGAGATGGCAATGCGGGCGATGAGCGAGCACGACCCGGCCCGTGCGGCCGAGTTGCTGCGCGAAGCGGCGCATGCGATGCAGCACCGTGCGCACGCGCCGCATCCCTACTGATTCAATGGCGCGCGGGGCGGTTGGGCGCCTGGATCTCGTTCGCCGCGATCTCGGCCAGGTCGAGCAGGCTCTGCACCTCGGACGCGCGCAGGCGGCGCGGCTCGCGGTCGATGACGCATAGCGTGCCGAGCGGCTGGCCCGACTTGTCGCGCAGCGGCACGCCGGCGTAGAAGCGGATGTTCGGATTCTGCTGCACCAGCGGATTGGCGCGGAAGCGTTCGTCCTCGAGTGCATCTTCGACCACGAACAGTTCGTTCTGCAGGATGGCATGCGAGCAGAACGCCCAGTCGCGCGGCGTTTCCTGTGCCGGCAGGCCGACGCGCGCCTTGAACCACTGGCAGGTCGAGGTCAGCAGCGAGATCAGCGCGATCGGCGAGCCGGTGACCATCGATGCCAACCGTACCACGCGGTCGAAGCGGGCTTCCTCTGCGCTGTCGACCAGGCCGGACGACGCCAGCGCCGCCAGGCGCGCGCGCTCGTTGGCGAGTACCGGGTAGTTCGGGTCCTGCGCCGGCTGGTATTCGGGATCGGTGTTCGGATCGGGGGTGTTGCGGGCTTCCTCGCCGTGCATCAAGCCCTGGACCAGGCTCAAACGGGTACGGCGGTGCCCGCCCGGGGTTTTCCAGGATTCGATCGCGCCGCTTTCCATCCAGATCTGGACGGTGCTGGTAGCCACGCCCAATAAGCGCGCGACTTCGCTGGTAGTAAGAATGGGATCGTCTTCTTTAATGTTGCTTTGCATAAACAGCCTCGTTTCGCTCAGTATAACGGATTCGAGCGCATGTTTTCGGTCGTGGACTCGGTATTTTGTCGTCAATTCCGATTATTCAAGCGCTCAATCTGTGACTTTTTCCACGAATTTGACCCAAATATTACCCGCTGTCAATTAATTCGTTGCCATTCTAATGCTATGCTCATCAATTGCATCAATTTCCCTCGGTAAATCTCATCTTGTCAACTGAGAAAAATATGACAAAAACATCCCAAAGTGTTGGCATTGCTGCGCAACTTTATAGCGCCTTCGCGCTCGTGGTCGTGGTCACCGTGGCGCTCGCGCTGTTTTCGGTGTCGCGTGTGAACGCGATCGAGCGCGCGCTGCGCAACGCCGACACCTTGCGCAGCACCCACCTCGAGCCCCTGTACGAAGCGCGCGAGGCACTCGACCAGTCCGGCATCGCTGCGCGCAACGCCTTTGTTTTCAAGGGCGACGCCGATGCGGTGCGCGAACTCGACCTGGTCGACCGGCATGCGGCGGATTTCCGTGCCGCGCTCGCCAGGCTCGACGGCCCGCTGCAGGGCGATCCGCAGTACGCCAAGGTACGCGCGGAGCTGATGGCGATGAGCACGGAACTGCAGCGCCCGCGCCGTTACCGCGCGGCCGGCGACATGGACGGCTTCGGCACCTTCCTGACCCAGGAATGCACGCCGCTACGGCGCCGCATCGTGGCCGACATCGAGGTGCTGATGAAGCGCCTGCAGGACGGCAGTGACGCGGCCAGCGCGGCCGCGCGCGCCACCGCCTCGTCGGCGCGCACCACGATCGCCGCCCTGACCGCGCTGTGCGTGGTGCTGGCGGCGGCGGTCGGCCTCCTGATCGTGCGCAGCCTGGTGCGCCAGCTGGGCGGCGAGCCGGCCTATGCGTCAAGCGTGGCGCACGCGATCGCGCGCGGCGAGTTGCAGCACCAGGTCGACGTGCGCCGCGCCCCGCCGAGCAGCCTGCTGGCGGCGATGAGCGCCATGCGCGACAGCCTGAGCGGCATCGTCGGCAAGGTGCGCGGCGGGACCCATGCGATCGCATCGGCGTCGGCTGAAATCGCGCTCGGCAACGTCGACCTGTCGCGCCGTACCGAGTCGCAGGCGGCCGAGCTGGCCCAGGTGGCCGGTTCCATGAAGCACCTGATCGATTCGGTGCGCCGCAACGCCGGCTACGCGGACGAGGCCAGCCGGCTGGCCAAGGATGCCTCCAGCGTGTCGCACCAGGGCGGCGACACCGTGGACGGCGTGGTGCAGACGATGAGCCTGATCAACGACGCCTCGAAGAAGATCGTCGACATCATCGGCGTGATCGACGGCATCGCGTTCCAGACCAATATCCTGGCCCTGAACGCGGCGGTGGAGGCGGCGCGCGCCGGCGAGCAGGGCCGCGGTTTCGCCGTGGTGGCGTCCGAAGTGCGCAACCTGGCCCATCGCTCGGCCGCGGCGGCCAAGGAAATCAAGGCCCTGATCGAGGATTCGGTGAGCAAGGTGGATGCCGGCACGGTGCTGGTCGCACGCGCCGGCGAGACCATGCGCAAGGTGGTGGACGGCGTGCACCACGTGAGCGACATCATGGGCCGTATCTCGGAGGCGACCCGCAGCCAGAGCCAGGACATCGAGCGCGTCGACGCCGCCATCGTGCAGCTGGACGAGATGACGCTGCAGAACGCCGCGCTGGTGGAGCAAGCCACGGCGGCCGCGCACTCGCTGCAGGACCAGGCCGACCAGCTGGCCGAGCTGGTGAACGTGTTCCAGCTCGACAACGGGCGTGCCGGGCGCGAGCCCCGCCTCCTGACCGCCTGACGCGCAGGAGCGTTTACCCCGGGCCTGCACTGCCAGATCAGTGCAGGCTTTTCTTTTCCGGCTGCACCAGCACGAACGGGCTCACTACCGACGCCCACAGCGGGCTATCGGCCGCCTGCCAGGTCTGGGCCTGGACGGTCGTCACCTTGGCCAGTTTGCCTTCGCCCATCCAGCGCGCGATGCTGGCCTTGTCGTCGTGGGCGATGCGCAGCGCGACTTCGATCAGGTCGAGATCCGCGCTGACGTACACCACGTTGCCTTGGGCGAAGTGGCGTTCCAGCTCGGACCAGTGGAAGCGCGCGGTTTCGCTGTTGATCTTGTCGTGCAGTTCGCTGTCTTTCAGTGGGTCGGTCTTGATAGGCTCGTCGCTCATGTCGGTACTGGATTAAATGGGTTCGATCTCGGGAATCGGCGAACCCGCCCATGTTAACCGATAGGCGGGTCCCTTGCGGACATTCCCGACCAGCGCCGGCCGGAAGCAGGCCAGGTTGGTGCCCTCCGGCCGGCGCACGCTCGGATAGATCACGCCCATCGAGCCGGCCTCGAGCAGCTCGGCCGCCAGCCCTTGCGACGCGACGTAGCTGCGCGGGTCGAGACAGGCGCGTGCCGGTGCGAAGCCGCGCAGGTCGTGGAAGCCGGCGGTGAAATCGGCCAGCAGGCACTGGTAGCTGACGCTGTCTTCGAACCGGCCGATCTCCTGGTACTCGACGGCCTTGTGGAAGCCGATCTCGGCCAGCGCGGTTTCGGCCTCGAAGGCGCAATACCAGGCGCCGCGCGCGCCATCGTTGAAGCGGCTGCCTTCCGGCCGCGCATAGGTGTAGGCGGCATTGATCATGCGGAAGTTGGGCAGGCCGAACACCAGTTCGTCCATGCCGATGCCGGGCAACAGGCCAAACTCGCCGCGCAGGCGGTCGTTGGTGGCGTTGTCGAGGTCGAACAGGTCGCGCAGGACGCCATCGTCGCCGCCGGCCAGCGGGGCCAGCACCGAATCCTCGGCTTCGGCGAAGCGCGACGGAATCAGGCGGCAGGTGTCGAATTGGCGCAGGGTGGTGACCGGCGGCAGCGCGCGGCTGGCCGGCTTGTCGAGGAGCCTCACGTCAGAGGCCTCCGCGCCGCGCGTCGAGCAGGCGCCTCACCGTCTGCATGCCCAGCAGCCCGCCGCCCAGCATGTAGGCCAGCGGCGTGGCGCCGCGGAAGATGGCATTCGTGTTGGGCAGGCGGATCCATTCGTCGGCCAGCTTGTCGCCGTACAGGATGTGCAGTGCCTTGTAGATGCCGAGCAGGTAGGAGATGCGCGTGATGCGGTCGACCTCGAGCACGCGCGCGTGGTTCTTTTTCCATTCGTAGAACGACGACGAAGACAGGCCGCCGAGCAGCTCGCGCGCATCGTCGTCGCGCAGCTGCCAGGCCGCGGCAAGCTGGAAGAAGCCCTGCAGGGCGGACCCGGACAGGCGCTCGCGCTCGGCTCGGGCATGCAGGTCGACCAGGGGCGTGGTTTCGAAACGGCTGGTGGGGTAGGCGTAGGCAGGGCTCATATCAATCCTCCGATTCTGTAGGTTTTATACTCCGCTTCGGGATCGAGCGCAAGCCGCTTGTGCAAAACCAAACACGGTGGCAGAATTGTTCAGTTAATAATAAGTAACTAGTTGCGCGAGACAAAGTTCACCGGGAGGTGCACCATGCGTCTGCTGTCGATTGGCGTGTTATTTCTCAGCATGCTGATGCTGGCCCTGGCCAATGCGGCGCGGCCGACCGATGCCGATCTCAAGCGGCAGGTCGTGAACGCCGAACGCGCCTTCGCCGCCACCATGAAGGCGCGCGACCATGCCGCCTTTCGCGCTTTCCTGGCCGAGGAGGCCATCTTCTTCGACGGCAGCACCCCGCTGCGCGGCCGCGATGCCATCGCGCGCGCCTGGCGCCCGTATTACGACGGCCCCAAGGCGCCGTTTTCGTGGGAGCCGGACCAGGTCGAGGTGGTCGATTCCGGCACGCTGGCCTACAGCGGCGGCCCGGTGTTCGACGCCGCCGGCAAGCGGGTAGGGCGTTTCCATTCGATCTGGCGCCTGGAAGCGCCGGGACGCTGGAAGATCGTGTTCGACCGTGGCGACACGCCGTGCGCGTGCACGGCTGCCGCGGCAAGGTAAGCATCCAACCATGACAGGAGCGCACATGAAACGAGTGACAGGCATCGGCGGCATCTTCTTCCACGCGCAGGACCCGGCCGCACTGCGCGCCTGGTACGGGCGCCACCTCGGCATCGACGTGCTGCCCTGGGGCGGCGCCGCCTTCAGCTGGCGCGGCGACGATGGCCAACCCGCGGGCG
>JAKOOD010000115.1 GCA_022701635.1 Burkholderiaceae bacterium
TGGTTGTATTTGTACGGACGATAGGTGCCGGCAAGCAGATGGCACTGCCGGTCGCTGCCGGCTTGTCCCGTAGCGGGGACGGTGTAATGCAGCGCTGCCGGCAGGCGAATCGCCTGGGACGTCCCGAGCGGCAGTTCGATGAGGCCGGTCAGCTGCGATTCGGGCGTCCGCGGGGCGGACGCGCAACCTGCGAGCGCAAGCGTGAGAGCAAAAATCGGCAGGGAGCGCATGGCGGGCGGACTCGAGGTAATCAACACGGAGATTGATCTTACACTATTACTCTTTAGAAATATTAATTTCTGGTAGCAGTCGTGGTGTGCAATCAACACTCATCGAACGGTGCGCTTGATGCGCCTGTCGAACACATCACCGCCGGTGCGCCGCCCTACCCCGCCGGATGGCCGGACGACACCGCCCGGCGGCCCGGATTCAGAAGTACGACAGCCCCAGCGCCCGGCGCACCTCATCCATGGTCTGCGCCGCGACTTCGCGCGCCTTGAACGTCCCCTCTTTCAGGATCTGCAGCACCTGGCCCTTGTCCTTGGCCAGCTCTTCGCGGCGCTCACGGATCGGGGCGATCAATTCTTGCAGGATGCCCTCCAGGCGCTTCTTGACCACCGAGTCGCCGAGGCCGCCGCGCTGGTAGTGCGCCTTCATCTCGGCCAGGCCTTCCTTGTCCGGATCGAAGGCGTCCAGGTACAGGAAGGCGACGTTGCCCTCGATGTGGCCGGGGTCGGACACCTTCAGGTGCAGCGGGTCGGTGTAGACCATCTTGACGGCGGCGCGGATCTCGTCGGCGGAGGCGCCGAGGTTGATGGTGTTGCCGAGCGACTTGCTCATCTTGGCCTTGCCGTCGATGCCCGGCAGGCGGCCGACTTCCGGCACGATCGCCTTGCACTCGACCAGGATGTCCCTGTCGCCGCCATAGGTACGATTGAACTTGCGCACGATCTCGTTGGCCTGCTCGATCATCGGGATCTGGTCGTCGCCCACCGGCACGATGGCGGCCTTAAAGGCGGTGATGTCGGCGGCCTGGCTGGCCGGGTAGGTCAGGAAGCCGGCCGGGATGTCGCGCTCGAAGCCGCGCAGGATGATCTCCTGCTTGACGGTCGGATTGCGCTCCAGGCGCGCCACGGTAACCAGGTTCAGGTAATAAAAGGTCAACTCCGCCAGTTCCGGAATCTGCGACTGGATCAGGATGGTCGACTTGGCAGGATCGATCCCTACGGCAAGGTAATCGAGCGCCACCTCGACCACGTTCCGGTGTACCTTACCGATGTCATCCATATTGTCCGTGAGCGCCTGGGCGTCCGCGAGCATGATGAATTGGCGGTATTGATCCTGGTACGTGACGCGATTGCGCAGGCTGCCCACGAAGTGGCCGAGGTGCAGCGGGCCGGTGGGACGATCGCCGGTCAGGATGACGGACGTGGAAGGATTGGCGGTTTGCAGACTCATCGAGGTTCCTTGGGTTGCTGTGCCCCGATCCTGCCGCGTCAAAAATAAAACGCCACCTTGAATCGAGGCGGCGTTTGGACGAAATCACATCTCTCTCTGGCCGCGCGCTGTCAACGGCGCCACCAGGTACGGAGAACAGGATGTGGATACGAAAAATTCATGGACCGCATGGTTGCAGGTTGACGCAGCGCTGTCAACCGCCGCCGTACGAAGCACTCTCCCGCCCGCGCCGATATATTGTCCGATCGGGGTGGTTCCGGATTTTTTGTTGCAAAAAAATTAATACTTTTGGTGAGTTATGAATTCTACGAAGAGCACGAACAGCCACAACCGCCCCCTGGAACTCTGGGGCGGCCTCGAATGCACCGTCAACCGCGTCCAGGACACCTACCACCAGCAGCTCGACCGCAACGGCCATGACGGCCGGGCGGACGACATCGCCCGCTTCGCCGCCACCGGCATCCGCGCGATCCGCTATCCGGTGCTGTGGGAACGCACCGCTCCCGAGGGTCTCGACAAGGCCGACTGGACCTGGCCGGACGAGCGCCTGGCGGCACTGCGTGACGCGGGCGTCGCCCCGATCGCCGGCCTGATCCACCATGGCAGCGGCCCGCGCCACACGAGCCTGGTCGACCCCGCATTTGCCGAACAATTGGCCGCGTATGCCGGCGCCGTGGCCGCGCGCTATCCCTGGCTCGAGTACTACACCCCGGTCAACGAAATCTGCACCACCGCCCGCTTCGCCGGGCTGTACGGCGTCTGGTACCCGCACGGGCGCGACGACCGCACCTTCATCCAGGCGCTGCTGAACCAGTGCCGCGCCACCGTGCTGTGCATGCGCGCGATCCGCGCCGTCAATCCGGACGCCAAGCTGGTGCAGACCGACGACCTCGGCTAGACCTACAGCACGCCCGAGATGGCGCGGACCGCCGAGTTCTACAACGACCGCCGCTGGCTCGGCTGGGACCTGCTGTGCGGCATGGTCGGCCCCGAACACGCGCTGTGGGACTACCTGGTCAGGACCGGCATCGACCCCGCCGAGATCCTGTGGTTCCGCGACAATCCCTGCCCACCCGACATCATCGGCGTCAATTACTACGTCACCAGCGAGCGCTGGCTGGATCATCGCCCGGAACGCTTCCCCCCGCATACGCACGGCATCCTGGACGGGATCCACAGCGCCGACGTCGAAGCCGTGCGCGTCCTGGCCACGCCGAGCGCCGGCATTGCCCCGCTGCTGGTCGAAGCGTGGGAACGCTATGGCATTCCGCTGGCGATCACCGAGGCCCACATCGACGCCAACCGCGAAGACCAGTTGCGCTGGCTGCTGGAAATCTGGGAAGCGGCGAAGGAAGTGCATGGCAACGGCGTCGATCTGCGCGCCGTCACCGTGTGGTCGCTGCTGGGCGCCTTCGACTGGAACAGCCTGGTCACCCAGAACCACGGCTACTACGAATCAGGGGCCTTCGACGTGCGTTCGACGCCGCCGCGCCCGACCGCGGTGGCGCGCATGATGCGCGAGATGTCGTCGGGCGCCCCGCTGTCGCATCCGGTGCTGCGCGGCCAGGGCTGGTGGCGCCGTCCGGGACGCTGGCTGTGCCAGCCGGTGGCGACGCCGGACGCGGTCGGCTCGATCACGGCCGACGGCCACACGCTGGTCGGCACCGACGCCGCGCCGCTGCTCATCACGGGCGCCAGCGGCACCTTGGGCCGCGCCTTCGCGCATATCTGCCGCAAGCGCAACATCGCCTACCGCCTGCTGTCGCGCCATGACATGGACATCGGCGACGCCGCTTCGGTGGCGCGCGCACTCGACCTGCACAAGCCCTGGGCCGTCATCAACACCGCCGGCTACGTGCGCGTGGACGACGCCGAGAACGACGTCGCGCGCTGCATGCGCGAGAATGCCGAGGGGCCGGCGCTCCTGGCCGCGGCCTGCGCCGCGCGCAACATCCACCTGACCACCTTCTCGAGCGACCTGGTGTTCGACGGCGCGCAGGACACGCCCTACGTCGAGAGCAGCCCGGCCGCACCGCTCGGCGTCTACGGCCGTAGCAAGCTCGAGGCCGAACGGCGCGTGCTGGACGCCCACCCCGGCGCGCTGGTGGTGCGCACCAGTGCCTTCTTCGGCCCGTGGGACAAGCACAACTTCGTGACGCAGGCGCTGCAGGCGCTGGAACGCGGCGACGCCTTCACGGCGACCAGCGACCTGGTGGTCTCGGCCACCTACGTGCCGGACCTGGTGCATGCCTGCCTCGACCTCGCGATCGACGGCGAAGCCGGCATCTGGCACCTGGCCAACGGCGGCGCGGTGAGCTGGGCCGAACTGGCCAGGCTGGCCGCCGACAAGGCGGGGATCGACGCCAGCCGCCTGGAAGCCAAGCCGGCGGCCGACTGCGGCTACGTGGCGGCGCGCCCGGCCTACGCAGCCTTGAGCAGCGAGCGCGGCATCCTCCTGCCGGCGCTGGACAACGCGCTGGCACGCTACCTCGAGCTGCGCAACCAGCACGACCCGGAGATGGAAGAACTGATCCGCACGATGGAGACCCGCCAGCCGCAGGCCGGCGGCCAACGCCAGATGGAACAGACGACGCCGGAGGCGCTGCAAATACAGCGCCACTGATTGCACCGTACGCCCAATAAGCAAACCGGAGAGCGTTGAACCGACCCTATAAAGTGGAGCGGTCAAGCTCTCCAAGCCTTTTAATGTTGGCTTGATGCGGTCGTGATTGTCGTAGTGGATGTAGTCCGCCAAGCCGTCACCTGACTCATCCACGCTATCGAATCTGTTCAACCAGAAGAACTTGGACTTGGAGCACGGCGAAGAAGCGCTCCATGGCTGCATTGTCGAGGCAGCTGCCCTTGCGGGATCAAGCTTGCACTGCTAGCTGTACGTCGTCATGAAAAAACCCCAAAAGTTGGTGTCCAACTTTTGGGGTTCAGCTCAACCGTGTCCGGTTTTTTATATGCCCGGTATTTGCGGGATCAGTAGGCAGCTATCCCGCTCACCCATTCGCCAGTACGATACCCACCGGTTCACGCGTATCGACAGGACGTACCTTGGCCGTGCGACCACCGATCAACAGCCGGAAAGTCTCCGGCATCACCCGCATCGCAGCCATATAAAGCATGGGCGCGAACACGATCAGGAACATGAAGGTCAACATGGTGTATTCGATCGCACACAGGTCCCGGCCATAGCGCACGCACAGGTTTTCGGCAACCCGGATTAATGGCGTATGCGTCAGGAACAGGAAAAAACTGTACTTGCTGTATTTTTCCGCCAGGTTGCCGATGGACGTATTCAACAGCAGGGACGACGCGGGCCAGACGGCGCACGGCGCGGCCAGGTAGATATAAACCAGATTCTCGATACGATAGTACATCGTGGCGATGCATACCAGCACCAGCAAGACCAATGCCGGGATGGCAAGATGATCGAAGCGCTTCACGTCCCAGCGCTTGACGGCCGCCAGACCACCGACATAAAAGAGAACAGCCATGGTGCTGCGGTTGACCAGGCGGCCATCCATATCGCTCATGAAAATCGCGGTAACGAGCACCAGTCCAAACAACGGCATGCGGCGCATGAACCAGCCAAAAAGCGGCGCCAGCAACACCAGCATGAGCAAGTCACGCAGGAAATGCAGCGCGCCATTCAGCGGCATGGCGCTATAGCTGAACAGATAGTTGAAGTTTCTGAGATCGGGCTTGTCCGTCAGGACGTAGAGCGGTGCCCAGCCCGTACCGTATTCGATCGCGTATTGCACTGCGAAGTAGGCGACGTTAAAAAACAGGAAAGGCACCAGCAACGTGGAAATTTTCTTTTTATACAGCTTGAGTGGAGTCGTGTAGAGCCCGCTCGAAAATAGCAGATACCCTGAAACCAGCGTCAAGGTCGGCACGGCGAACCGCCCCATTTCATCCTGGATGAAAAATCGCAATAGTTCGAAGGCATTCTGCTGATCCAGCACACTCACATCGGGGGTGCCGATATGGAGAAAGGCCACGGACATAATCAAAAGCGCGCGCAAGATGGCGATACGCCTTGAAACTGATCGCTCGATAGTCATAGTTTGTTCTCACGTTTTTTAGGTAAGAGTCAACCGTTCATGCATCGGTGATGACGGCATCCGAGCGCGGATTGTCGAGATTCACTTATTTAAAACTTCACCTGTCCTCAAGAGTTTCCAAATGAAAATCCTAGAGGGTTAGTTATGTAAATACAAACAAAGCGCCCATAAAACGATGTCATGTGAGCAAATATCATGCCTAAATTATATTTTTGTTTAAAAACAATCACATGATGTGACATCCAATGACACATTTCACAAAATGTAAAAAATATCGACATGAGAATGTAAATACTTTTATAGATTTACGTTCGCAGCCATTCGCTCATGGGTTATCTATTTGCTCGTGTATGCCAGCCATCTAGAATCGCCGCGTATTCGCTGATACCCAAGGCTATGCGGTCGGCGCCAGACTGCTGGACGGCGCGCTGGGCGGACGCGTGATGCCGGCGGTGGGCCTGTCGCCGTTCCTCACGCCGCCGCTGGCGAGACTCGGACAAGGCATCGGTGACGCCTGTGCCGGAGACGCTGAAAGCCAGCTTGCAGCTGTCCGCCTTCGTGCTGGAAGCGATGGGGCTCGACGAAGGCACGGTCGACCGCATCGTCGAGGACAAGCGTAATGCCTTCGAAGCGATGCTGCTGCAGGCAACACCGCACAAGCCGGGAGCGTGCCGGCAAGGCGCCCGGCTTCCGCGGCGGCAGGCCCGGCGGCACGGCTATAATCTGCCGACAATAACTGAACGATAACGGGGACCGCATGCCATCCATGAACAACGCAGCGCCCAAGGCGCTCGGCCACATCCGCGTGCTCGACCTGTCGCGCGTGCTGGCCGGCCCGTGGTGCGCGCAGAACCTGGCCGACCTCGGCGCCGACGTGATCAAGATCGAGCGTCCAGGTACCGGGGACGACACCCGCGCCTGGGGGCCGCCCTACGCCCCCGATGCCGACGGCAGGCCGACGTCCGAAGCCGCCTATTATTTGTCGGCGAATCGCGGCAAGCGCTCGGTGACCGTCGATATCGCCAGCGCGGCCGGCCAGGCGCTGCTGCGCGAACTGGTGCGCCACTGCGACGTGGTGCTGGAAAACTTCAAGGTCGGGCACCTGGCGCGCTACGGCCTCGATTACGCCTCGCTGAAGGCGATCAAGCCGGACCTGGTCTACTGCTCGATTACCGGTTTCGGCCAGGACGGCCCCTACGCCCACCGCGCCGGCTACGACTTCCTGGTCCAGGGCATGGGCGGGCTGATGTCGATCACCGGCGAGCGCGACGGCCTGCCGGGCGGCGGTCCGCAAAAGGCCGGCGTGGCGCTGACGGACATCATGACCGGCATGTACGCGACCGTCGCCGTGCTGGCGGCGCTGACCCACCGCGACCGCAGCGGCGAAGGCCAGCACATCGACATGTCGCTGCTCGACACCCAGGTCGCGATGCTGGCCAACGTCGGCAGCAATTACCTGAACAGCGGCCAGCGGCCGCAGCGCTGGGGCAATGCCCACGCCAACATCGTGCCCTACCAGACCTTTGCCTGCAGCGACGGCCACATCATCGTCACCGCCGGCAACGACGGCCAGTACCGCAAGTTCGTCGAGGCCGGCGGCCGTCCCGAACTGGCGCGCGACGAACGCTTCGCTACCAATCCGCTGCGCGTGCAGCACCGCGCCGTGCTGGTGCCGCTGCTGGACGCCATGGTGGCGACCAAGACCCGCGCCGAATGGATCGCCCTGCTGGAAGCGGCCGGCGTACCCTGCGGGCCGATCAACAACCTGGACGACGTGTTCGCCGACCCGCAGGTGCAGGCGCGCGGCATGGCCATCGCACTGGAACACCCGCTGGCCGGCAGCGTGAAGCTGGTGCGCAGCCCGATGAAGCTGTCCGGTACGCCGGCCACCAGCGACGCCGCACCGCCCGTGCTCGGCCAGCATACCGACGAGGTGCTGGCCGGCTTGCTCGGCAAGAGTCGCGAAGAGATCGCCGCCTTGCGCGCGCAGGGCGTCCTGTAAGCCAACTTTCGAGGAATGCGCATGTCATCCGTGAAGCTGTTGCTGGTCGTTCTCCTCGGCAGCGCCGCCTGCCGCCCCACCCTCGCCCAGGAGGCGCAGCCCCTCGCAGGCGCGTCCGATTGCCGTTTCGCCGTGATCCACCGGGCGCCGATGGGGGCGCCGGCCTGGGACGGGGCCTGCAAGGCCGGCTTTGCCGATGGCAAGGGCACGCTGTCCTGGCGCGACCCTGCCGGCAAGGCGTACAAGCTGGAAGCCATCCTCGCGGCCGGTCAGGTGGCGGGCGAGGCCAAACTGCAGTTGCCCAACGGCGCCGTCTACATCGGGCCGTTCAGGGATGGCATGCCCGACGGTCGTGGCTACTTCCACTTCGCCAACGGCACCCGCTACGAAGGCGATGTGCGGATGGGCCAGCGCACCGGCACCGGCGAAGCGCTGTACGCCAACGGCGACAGCTACAAGGGAGAATGGAAGAACGGCAAGCGCGACGGCACGGGCGTGCACACCTACATCCTCGGCGGCCGCTACGAAGGCGGCTGGGCGCACGACAAACCGAGCGGACCGGGCAAGGTGGTGTTCGCCGGCAGTCCGGGACGCGAGATGGCCGTGGTCGACGGCCGCGTGCCCGACCGGCCGGCAACGCCGATCGCCAAGGCAAGCTACACGCTCAAGGAAGACCAGCTGCGCACCTCGAGCATGATCCTGCGCGACGTTGCGCGCGAGATCCCGGTGCCGCCCAACCTTCCCTACGACAAGCTGTCGGAGGAGCAGCAGGCCACGGTCAAGCGCTGGTTCCCCGCGCTCGCCCCGGGCGACGAACCGCCCTATCCGCTGCACGGACCGGCGCCGTTTTACCAGACCGTGCAGCGCATCGTCAGCGCAACGGGGCAGCAGGGCAGCATCTCGGTGTACGTGCTGGTCGACAAGGATGGCAAGACCGCCAGCGTGACCACGGTAGGCCAGGACAAGGATGGCCTGCCGCCGGAAGTCAGCAAGGCGGTGGGGATGGCGGCCGGCCTGGTCGCATACAAGCCGGCCATGTGCGATGGCCAGCCGTGCGAGATGATGTATCCGTACCGGCTGGCGCTGACGCTGGAACGCTGACCCGCCCGCGGGCGGGCGCGATCAGTGCAGCTTGTGCTTCAGGTCCGACAGCGCCGCGTGCACGCGGCTGACGGCGGCTTCCAGGTGGGCCGGCATCCGCGGCAGGCTGCGGCTGATGCGCTTGGCTTCGTCGCCCATGTCTTCCAGGCGGTCGACGCATTCGATCACGCGCTGCTGGTCGTTCGACTGCATCACGCTCTGGGCCTGCTGGGCTTCCTGCTGCAGTTTGTGGATGCAGTCGCGGATCTCGTTCGGTGCATCCTGCGAGGACTGACAGGCTTGTTCGGCTTCGCCGATGGTTTGCTGGATATGCGTGAATCGCTGCTGGATTTCGTTTGCTTGCAACATGACGTTCTCCTTCGCGCTGGGTTGGCGAAGGCATATGGTAGTCCGGCCAAGTGGGGGGATGGCGCACGCTCCGACTGCGCGATAAGGCAACTCTGCGGCAAATTGACCGAAATTCGCCGACATTGACAGCAAAATCAGCACCTCGCAGACTGCATGTTGACCCGGATTACCGGTCATGCAATAGTGCCTTTCTTTTTCGATCACGAAAGTCACGCATGCGTTTTCGCGCCGCTTCCCTTCCCGCTGCCGCCGCAGTGTCCCTCGCCTTGCTGGCCTCCAATGGCGCCGGCGCCCAGTCCACCGACCCGGTCAGCACGGGCATCAGCGCCCAGTCGCTGCGCGGCCATTTGTCCTTCCTCGCCTCGGACCTGCTCGAAGGCCGCGCCACGCCCTCGCGCGGCCAGGACCTGGCGGCCGAGTACATCGCGGCCCAGTTCCGCCGCGCCGGCCTGGAACCGGCCGGCAACGACGGCTATTTCCAAGTCTCGGACTGGAAGTACGCCGAGCGCGACATGCGCCAGTTCGCCTTCACCGTCCAGGCCGGCGGCAAGACCTTGAACGTGCCGGCCAGCGCGGTCGACCTGCGCGTGCGCGAAGCCGTCAGCCTCAAGGATGCCGCGGTGGTGACGATGCCGTGGCTTGAGGCGATGAAGGATGCGGCGCGCGCCGACGGCAAGCTGCTGGTGCTCACCATGCCGGCCGACCGCCGCGCCGCTTATGGCGACCTGCAGAAGTTCACCGGCAAGCCGGCCCTGCTGGTGCTGGTCGACGGCAGCCGCACCCAGGGCAGCGCCGCCAACGGCTGGCTGGTGGAAGAAGGTCCGCCGCGTCCGCGCGACGCCATGCGCAGCGTGGTGCTGTACGATGCCCAGGCCGCAGCGGCGCTGACCGATACCGGCGCGGACGCCAGGGTCACGTTGAACGTGCCCGGCCCGGTCGAGCGCGCGGTCAAGCTGCGCAACGTGGTCGGCGTGCTGCGCGGCTCGGATCCGACGCTGAAGGACACCTACGTCATGCTGACCTCGCACTACGACCACCTCGGCATCCGCAACGGCGACATCTACAACGGCGCCAACGACGACGGCAGCGGCACCGTGTCGGTGATCGAGATCGCCTCCAGCCTGGCGGCGCAGAAGACGCGGCCCAAGCGCAGTATCGTGTTCATGACCTTCTTCGGCGAAGAGCTGGGCCTGGTCGGTTCGCGCTACTACGGCAAGCACCCGCTGTTCCCGATCAAGGACACGGTGGCCGACATCAACCTGGAACAGATCGGCCGTACCGACGACAGCGAAGGCGCGCGCGTGAATGCCGCCAACCTGACCGGTTTCGATTACACCAGCATCTCGGACACGCTGCAGCGCGCCGGCAAGAAAGTCGGCGTCAAGCTGGTCAAGCACCCGGTGAACAGCGACCGTTATTTCGCCCAGAGCGACAACCAGTCGCTGGCCGACGCCGGCGTCCCGGCGCACACCCTATCGGTCGCCTACGAGTTCCCGGACTACCACGGCAAGGACGACGACTGGGACAAGATCGACTACGAGAACATGGCGCGCATCGACCGCATGGTGGCACTCGGCTTGCTGGACATCGCCAACAACCGCAAGGCGCCGGCGTGGAGCGCGGTGCCGAACGCGGCCAAATACCTGGAAGCCGCGAAGAAACTGAAATAACTTAGGGTGAGCGCGGCCGGCGTAGGCACTCCGTGCCCACGCGGAAGCCGGCGTTATGCTGGCGTACGCGTGGGCACGTGGTGCCCACCCTACGGCGCTGCGGCCGTTGCTGCCGCCAACGGCGCCAGCCCGCGCAGGCGCAGGGCCACGGCCACGGCGCCGGCCAGCACGGCGCCCAGCAGCGCCACCACCCCGCCCCAGCCGGCGTGGCCCCAGACCACGCCGGCCAGCCAGCCGACCACGCTCGATCCCAGGTAATAGAAGAACAGGTACAGCGCCGAAGCCAGTGCC
>JAKOOD010000647.1 GCA_022701635.1 Burkholderiaceae bacterium
GCGTCGAGCCATTGCGCATGGAATAGGTCGCGCCCGGTCGACTTGGGCGGCGGCTGGCGGAAATAGGGCTCGTCCAGCAGGTTCGCCAGCAGCGCATCGTCGACCGAGCCGGTTGCCGCCCAGGCGCCGCCGGCGTCGTAGGCCTGGCCCAGGTGGCGCGCGATCCACAAGTCCATCAGCACATTGCCCGGGCCGGTGTCGAAGCCGCTGACCCGGCCGTCGCCGTGCAGCACGCTGATGTTGCCGATGCCGCCGATATTCACCACCACGCGCACCTGGTTGCGCTTGCCGAAGCGCGCTTCGTGGAAGGCCGGCACCAGCGGTGCGCCCTGGCCGCCGGCGGCGACGTCGCGCGCGCGGAAGTCGGCGATGACATCGAGGCCGGTCAGCTCGGCCAGCAGGGCCGGGTTGTTGGTCTGGCGCGTAAAACCGCGTTCCGGGCGGTGGCGGACGGTCTGGCCGTGCACGGCGACGGCACGCACCGGTCCCGGCGCCAGGGCGACGAGTTGCTGCACGCAATCGGCGTAGCAGCGCGCCAGCGCATTCGCGGCCAGCGCTTCGCGTTCGAGTTCGTTGTGGCTGGCGGCTTGCAGCGCCATGAGTTCGGCGCGCAGGTCGGGCGGGAAGGGCGTGAAGGCGGCCTGCAGGGTGCGGATGCCACGGCCGTGGAAATCGGCCAGCACGCCGTCGACGCCGTCCAGGCTGGTGCCGGACATCAGTCCGATGTACAGGGAAGAGGCGGCCATGATGCGGTCTCGTCTGATATATAAATAGAGGGTACAAGCTGGCGGTCCAAAGCAAAAGCGCCTTGCACTGTCAGCAGTGCAAGGCGCTTCCTTGTTCCAGCTCGCTAGTGGCTGGCGATCAGCGTGCAGCCATCGTGTTGCCGGCCGGGGTCAGCAGCGAGAAGCGGTGCGACATGTCGGCGGCGGCCATCTTGAAGCGCGACAGTTCGCCGGTGGTCAGCGGCTGTTGCTGCAGGTTCTTCATGCCCATCGGGTCGACTGCCTGGCCGCCGATGCGGAATTCATAGTGCAGGTGCGGGCCGGTGGCCCAGCCGGTGGCGCCGACGTAGCCGATGATGTCGCCCTGGTGGATCTGCTGGCCGCGGCGCAGGCCGCTGGCGAAACGGCTCATGTGGCCGTAGGCGGTGCTGTAGTTCGACCAGTGCTTCAGGACGACCAGGTTGCCGTAGCCGTTCGAGGTGCCGGCGAAATCGACGGTGCCGTCGCCGGAGGCGCGGATCGGGGTGCCCATCGGGGCCGCCATGTCGATGCCCTTGTGTGCTTTCCAGACGTTGAACACCGGGTGCACGCGCATCGAGAAGCCCGACGAGATGCGGGTGAAGGCGACCGGGGACTTCAGGAAGGCTTTTTTCAGCGCCTTGCCGTCCAGGCTGTAGTAACCGCCCTGGTGGCTGACCGGGTCTTCGTACCAGACCGACTGGTAGGCGACGCCGCGGTTGATGAACTCGCCGGCCAGCACGCGGCCGGTGCGGACCAGTTCGCCGTCCTGGTAGAAGTTTTCGTAGACGACGTTGAAGCGGTCGCCTTTCTTCAGGTCGCCGCGGAAGTCGATGTTGGTCGAGAACATCTCGACGATCTGGTTGACCACCTGGTCCGGGATCTGGCCGCCGTCGACGTTGGCGTCTGCCGCGGAGTACAGCGAACCGTTGGTGATTTCGCGGGAACGCATTTCGACGCGGCGCTCGAGTTCGACCGGGGCCTTGGCCGAGACGAATTGTTCGCCCTTGCGGGTGATGGTGACGGTGTTGAAGCTGTCCTTGCCGACGGCGATCGTGGCGCGCAGCGTCAGCAGCAGGCCGTTCTCGTCGGTTTCCGCCTGGATGCGCTTGCCGGTCTTCAGGCTGAGGATGCTGCGCGCCAGCTTGTCCTTGCGCACGAAGGCCTGGGCTTGCTGGTCTTCGATGCCGAGGCGGGTGAACACGGAGCCGAGCGAGTCGCCGGCACGGATGCGTTCTTCGTGGATGAATTGCTGCTCGTTCTGTTGCAGGGCAGCGATCTGGTCGGAGAGGTTGGGCAGCTGGAGGTCTTCCGCGACCGACTTGGTCGGCATGTCGGCCGGGTCCTGGGAGATCGGCGCGACTGCGGTCGCACCGAAAGCGGCCAGGGCCAGGGCGGTGGCGCCGCCGGCGACGATACGGGTTTTACGGCTGGTGTTGACCAGGCCGAACCAGAGCTTACCGGTGATTTTCTGTATTGGATTCATGCAATCAGTTAAAATTTGCCGCTTCAAGGTTCCAGCCCAACTCTCTTTTATTGTTTTTCTTAGTCTAGTCGTCTTTGAAACTTTTCATGCGGCAAGATTGACGGGATCGCGAATTATATCAAAATACGGCGTCCTACAACTGTTTTAGCCAAATTCCTACACGAAATATATGACTTCCCAAGAGCTTTCTGGTAATGCCAAAACAACAACATCCGCTGCCAGCCCTGCGCTTCTTCCTCTCAGCGACGCGGTCCAGGAAGCCCTTGCCATTACCAAGCGCGGCGCCGACGAGCTGCTGATCGAAAGCGAATTCGCCCAGAAACTGGCGCGCGCCGAAAAGACCGGCACCCCGCTGCGCATCAAGCTGGGCCTGGATCCGACCGCCCCCGATTTGCACCTTGGCCACACTGTCGTGCTGAACAAGATGCGCCAGTTGCAAGACCTGGGTCACCAGGTGATTTTCCTGATCGGCGACTTCACCTCGATGATCGGCGATCCGTCGGGCCGCAATGCCACCCGTCCGCCGCTGACCAAGGAGCAGGTCGAAGCCAATGCGATGACCTATTTCAAGCAGGCTTCCCTCGTGCTCGACCCGGCCCGCACCGAAATCCGCTACAACTCCGAGTGGTGCGACCCGCTCGGCGCGCGCGGCATGATCCAGCTGGCCTCGCGCTACACCGTGGCGCGCATGATGGAACGCGACGACTTCACCAAGCGCTACAAGAGTGGGACCCCGATCGCGGTGCATGAGTTCCTTTACCCGCTGATGCAAGGCTATGATTCAGTGGCTTTGAAATCAGACCTTGAGCTAGGTGGAACGGATCAGAAATTCAACCTCCTCGTCGGCCGTGAGTTGCAGAAAGACTACGGACAGGAACAGCAGTGCGTCCTGACCATGCCGCTGCTGGAAGGCCTGGACGGCGTCGACAAGATGTCGAAGTCGAAGAACAACTACATCGGCATCACCGAGCCGGCCAACACCATGTTCGGCAAGCTGATGAGCATCTCGGACGTGATGATGTGGAAGTACTACGAGCTGCTGTCGTTCCGCTCGATCCAGGACCTGGCGGCCCTGCGCGCCGAGGTCGAGGGCGGCAAGAACCCGCGCGACGCGAAAGTCGCGCTGGCCCAGGAAATCGTGGCGCGCTTCCACTCGCAGCAGGCGGCCGAGGATGCGCTGGCCGACTTCGTCAACCGCTCGAAAGGTGGCATCCCGGACGACGTGCCGGAAGTCGCCATCGGCGGTGCGCCGCTGGGCTTGCCGCAACTGCTGCGCCAGACCAACCTGTGCGCCTCGTCGTCGGAAGCCATGCGCATGATCGACCAGGGTGGCGTGCGCATCGACGGCACGGTGGTGTCGGACAAAGGCCTGCAAGTCCAGGCCGGCACCTTCGTGCTGCAGGTCGGCAAGCGCAAGTTCGCGCGCGTGACGCTCGGCGCATGATCGGCCTGCTCCAGCGCGTCAGTGCCGCCAGCGTCAGCGTCGACGGTGCCGTCATCGGCGCCATCGGGCACGGCCTGCTGGTGCTGGTGTGCGCCGAAAAGGGCGACACCGAGCGCGAAGCCGATGCGCTGCTGACCAAGCTGCTGGGTTATCGCGTGTTTTCGGACGAGGCCGGCAAGATGAACCGCAGCCTGGCCGACGTCGAAGGCGGCCTGTTGCTGGTGCCCCAGTTCACGCTGGCGGCCGATACCCGCTCCGGCACGCGTCCCTCGTTTTCGCCGGCCGCCGCGCCGGCGGACGGGCGGCGCCTGTTCGACCATGCCGTGCGCCAGGCGCGCGCACGCCACGCCAGCGTCGAGACAGGCCAGTTCGGCGCCGACATGCAGGTGACGCTCACCAACGACGGGCCGGTGACCTTCTGGCTGCGGATTGATCCACCCAGGACATCGGCTTGAAAAGTTGAAACCAGGGCGGGCCGCCGTAGTCAATAAGAGGAAAGCGGCCAGCGGAGAGCGAGCAGGGGGCGACAATGAAGATCTGGAGCGATTCCTTTACCGAAGGCGGCACGATTCCGTCGCGCTGCGCGTTTGCCGCCATCGATCCCGCCAGCCACATCAGGCTGTCGAGCAACCGCAGCCCGCACGTCGCCTGGGACGACGTCCCGGCCGGCACCGAGTCGCTGGTGCTGCTGTGCCACGACCTGGACGTGCCGACCGTCGGCACCGACGTCAACCAGGAAGGCCGCGTGGTTGCCGACGCGCTGCCGCGCACCGACTTCTATCACTGGGCACTGGTCGACATCCCGGTCAGCCTGCATGCCTTCGCGGAAGGCCTGTTCTCGGACATGGTCACCCCGGGCGGCAAAAGCGGCCCGCTGGTGCCGTTCACGATCAAGAACGGCACCGAGCACCAGTTGCGCCATGGCGTCAACGACTACACCGGCTGGTTCGCGAGCGACCCCGACATGGCCGGCGAATACTATGGCTACGACGGTCCATGCCCACCCTGGAACGACGAACGCGCGCACACCTACGTGCTCACCCTGTATGCGCTCGACATCCCGCGCCTGCCGCTCGACGGCCGCTTCACCGGCAAGGAAGCGCGCCTGGCGATCAAGGGCCACATCCTCGACGAGGCCAGCATCTTCGGCGTGTATGCATTGAATCCCGAGATTGCGGCCATCCTGCCCAAAGAATAATCATCCCGATGCACCTATTGCCGACTACCGCACCCACCACCATCCTCCTGATCCGGCACGGCGAAACCGCATGGAACGCCGAGCGCCGACTGCAGGGCCATCTCGACATTCCGCTGAACGCCGAAGGCGAACGCCAGGCGCGGCTGCTGGCGGCGGCGCTGGCGACCGAGCCGCTCGACGTCCTCGTCTCCAGCGACCTGATGCGCGCACGC
>JAKOOD010000655.1 GCA_022701635.1 Burkholderiaceae bacterium
CGTGTAGGTGATCGAGGTGCCCGAGGCAGTGGCGGTGCCATGGCTGGCCGGCGAGGCGATGGCGACGGAGGTGGCGGTGCCGCCCGACAGGACCAGCGTGACCGCATTGGCGGTGCTGTTGGCGGCGACGGTGGCGCTGGCGGCGCCCGCGATTGGTGCGGCGACGTAGGTATAAGCCGAGTCGGCCGCCCCAATACCCGCAGCCGTCGTAACAGAAATGTTGACGGCGCCAGCGGACCGGGCAGGCGACGTGGCCGTGATCTGTGTGGCGTTATTCACCACGAATGAGCTTGCGGCCGTGCCACCGAAGGCCACCGTCGTCGCCCCGGTAAAGTCAGTGCCCGTAATAACGACACTGGTACCGCCAGAGGTCGGGCCGGAAGACGGCGATACAGCCGTTACGGTCGGCGCTGACGAAGCACCGGCCGGAGTACATGTTACAGTCCAAACGACGGACGCGGTGCTGTCAAATGTTGCGCCCGTGCTTGAAACAGACGTTGTATAAGCTCGTGCGACGGGAGCAAGACCGGTTATGGTATATTCACCACTGCGTCGAGTTCCCGAAATCACATTATCATCAACGACGTTCGTGTTCGTAGGCGTCGAAGTGCGATATCTCACGATCAAGCGGGCATTCGCTCGGCCGGTGCCCTCGACACTATATTTCCAGTTAATGACATCGCCTGGGTCGAACGGCCTCGTCGTATATGAGGTGGTGCTGTCTTCCCTCATTGTCGGGTTGAGAGCGCCGTTGTTTATAGCGGTACAGCCTTCTGAAGCATGGGCAGCGGCGGGAAGCAGCAAAAACCCAACCACAGCAAGCGCTTTGCAAAGACCACCGAAAATAGTCGACCGATGCACCTGATGACCGAAGTTTTTGGCACCAGTCCCGAATTTCGCCACCTGCATATTGCCCCCGTGCCCGATAAGGCAGAATCCGCTTGCGTGCTCGCTAGTTAGCGGTCTGTGGGACCGACAACGCAAGCCGCCATTATAGATATGTTGGGCAAACATATTCCATAAAATGGTAAAAGAGCGGTGAATCGATAGATTCACATTGCTATAAGATTATCGTCGGACAATCCTATTTGCGATCGACGAATCGCTTTATCGCTGAGGAGCGCTGTAGATGCTTGATCCATATCTCGGTGAAATTACTCAAGGGGCTTGGAACTTTGCCCCCAAGGGTTGGGCTATTTGCGATGGCTCCATGCTGCAAGTCCAACAAAACGTGAGTCTTTTCTCATTGCTGGGGTCAAATTTCGGTGGCGATGGCCGACTAACGTTTTGCCTGCCCAATGCCGCCGGTCGTGCTTTGATTGGCACGGGAAAAACGCTCTCCGGGACGACATATACTGTGGGCCAGGAAGGGGGCTTCGAAACAACCAAAATCACCACCGCTCAGATGCCGTCGCATATCCATCCGCCAGTAACGACGAGCGGGACGCTCACCGCGCTATCGAAGGTGGTCCCAGCCCAACTTAGCAGCGCTCCGTCCCCTAACGCATTCCTTGCCAATGTGGCTGACCCCGACTCTGGGGGTAATCCAGCGATTTATGCCCCCGCTGGCACAACGGGAACTCCGATTAATCTCGCAGGTATTGGCGCCCCAGCGACTGGTGCCGCCGGCGGAGATCAACGCCTCTCGCTAATGCAGCCGTTTCTTGCCGTGATCACGGTGATCGCAATGACCGGCACTTTCCCAAATCGACCGTGATCCCAACCAAGCGATTGTAGCGCATATGTAAGAGCGCAATGGAGATCCAATGAGACTGCTCGAAGCATCCGATTTTGAAGCTTGGGTAGGAAAGCGTATCCAGGTCACCGCAGTCCCGAACAATGTGTGTGTGGTGCTGGACCACATAGAAAAAGGCCTGGCGCCTATCGTGATTGAGGGTTTCAGACAATCTTTTACGCTCATATTCAGGTCGACGTTCGATCAACAGCTAATCGATGGCAGCTACGAATTCGATTGTGGAGTAGGTGGTCCGCACGTCATATTTGTGAGTCAAATTCAGCCGATAGGGAATGATCGCTTCTACCAAGCGATCTTCAATTGAGGCCATGATTGAATTTTCCATATTTCACTTCACTAGGAGTTTTCAATATGACTCCCGATGTATATTCAAATATTACAATTCTTAACATCACCGGGCAGGATATTATGACGGGGGGAGGTGGTGACAACGCCGGCTTCTTTCACCAATATCAGATGTTCGCGTGGTTTAACGCAATAACAAACCCATACCCAGCCTTGATCGCTCCAAGCAAGGGATCCGCAACCTACTTGATGCAGTTCTACAGAGGAGTGGGCGATGAAGATGATGCCGCCGACATCCAGATGAATGTTGGCAATCAGAACCGCGGCGCTGAGAACGTCGTCTGGCTCCAGGCGAGAAGCAACGACAACAGTTCGCACTACATCCAGGCCGTTGTCCAAAATGCCACCGCGCATGGCGGACCCTATGTCATCGCTTTTACGAAAACGGGACCATGGCCCGCTTCACTTGACGCTGTATCGACGCTGACATGGGCTGGCAGCGGCAATACGGTTGGTACGGGTACGCCAAATACCGATCAGACTTTGGCCATTATCGACCTAGGTGCACTTTTCCCGAGCGATGTCGCGAAAGCGCTGGCGACCCAGATACGTAACAGTGCATTGTCGGACTTGGACGCCGGAACGATCTGGTACCAGGCTATGATTTATCTGGGACGAATCGTCTAAATCGTCGAGGGTTTTGGAATATCGGTTGACGAGCGGATCATTCTGCTCGCCAACTGGTCTTTATCGGCGGTTTTGGCGGCCTTGCGAACGGCCCGGCGTTGTCCGTAATTTCTTAGGAGCGATGATCCCCGCCCACTGGCGTCGACCAGCCGGCGCGCCGTCATCATGCGACCGTCGCCGAGCGTGATGTGCTACTCGCTCTCTCCACGAATGATCGCCCCTACCGATGCCTGGATCACGGTGGCGCCGCCATTCGGGACCATCGGGATCGCGCATGGAGTCCAACTCCAATCGCTGCTCCGATCCCCAGCAGCTCGATCCGCGCCTCCCTGTTTGCGAAGGCCTTCCGACCTTCTGGCAATAGTCGCAACGTGTCCATCACCATCTCGTAATTCTCGCGGGTAAGCACCTCGATCGGCACTCGGGCTGGCCAAAAACTGGGCACATAGAGGTCGTAGATCGGGGGATAGCCTGAGCGGCAGCTGCTCGTGTCAGTTTGCCACGGCACCGCCATCCAGCACGTGGCGGAACCGGCTCGGCGCCATGTAGATCGAAGCGGCACGCACCGGCCACGTCATCTCGCAGCCGGGATGAAAGGCATCGCCAGACAGAACTCTACCGCGGCACGCGTCAACATGTCGCCCTGCTCCACGAGCGACGCCTCGTCGATCGAACGTGGTGGCGCTGAGGCGGTATCGCCATCGCATCACCATAGAGCCAGGGCCAGGAAACCGGCGAGTTGCCATCGGTGCCGAAGTCGCAAAGTTGCTATGGATGCCCCGACGCTGCTCCCGATAAGCCGGACTGGTCTGCCGAGACGGGCGATCGCCTTGGCACTGGTCAGGTCGAACACCCTATCCCAGCCAAAGCCTGTCCGAAAACCCGCATTGGTTTACCGCGGTCGCTCCATATGCTGGACGATCGGCAGGATGTCCCACGCGAGGGACCGCCTTGCGGGGGCGGCGAGTGTACCGCTCTTGATCGCGACATCGCGCATCATATTCCGATTGTCCGCACCGACTTGCGCCGTAGTCCGTAATTGGGCGGAGCGACTACAAATCAGGCGGGAAGGACCTCCAGCGCCTGCCCGTTCAGGATCACACTCGCGGTCACCGGACCGTCCGAGATGTCGTCATACCATCCCTCGTTATTGGCGAAAGTAATGGCGACACCGCCATCGACGGCGGAGGATATCCCCTTGTTGCCCAGTACCGTCAGCCGCTGTTCGGCGTCCGTCGTTGCTTCGCCTACGTGAGGGCAGATCGCTGGTTCGACGCTAGATGTTTGGTCCCGGCGATTGAGGATGCGTCGATAGACACCACCACCGCCAACGGCCGGCTGATCTTCGCGTTTTTTACCGGCCTCGCCGAGTTCAAGCACGAACTGATCGTCGAGCGCACCCGCGCCGGTCTGGAATCGACGCGTGCCTGCGGCCGGCACGACGGGCGGCCGTTCAAGATGACACCGGCCAGGCTGCGCCTCACCCAGGCGGCATTGGGCAGGCCGGAGACCGAGGTCGCCGAACCGGGTGTCCCACGGCAGACGCTGTACCGGCATGTCACGTCCAAGGGGGAGATCAGGCCGGATGGCGAGACGCTGCTGGCGCGGTGGGCCCGTGCCGCATCCTGACTTGCCGGATCGCGGCGTCTAAGGCGCATCCTGGCATTTGCCGCCCTGATCCGGAAAAAGAAGAA
>JAKOOD010000680.1 GCA_022701635.1 Burkholderiaceae bacterium
GCCCGCGCACGCACAGCGCCACCGCCGCCGGCACGAAGGTCACCGACAGCAGCATCGCCGCCGCCAGCGCCATCACCACCGTGATCGCCATCGGGTGGAACATCCGGCCCTCGACCCCGGACAGGGCAAAGATCGGCAGGTAGACAGTGATGATGATCAGCTGGCCGAACAGCAGCGGGCGGCGCGCCTCGGCGGCCGCCGCGGCAACTTCGGCAAAGCGCTCCTCTCGCGTCAACAGCCGTCCGTGCCCGCCCTGGGCCGCGCCCAGGCGCCGGATGCAGTTCTCGACGATCACCACGGCGCCGTCGACGATGATGCCGAAGTCGAGCGCGCCCAGGCTCATCAGGTTGGCGCTGACCCCGGCCTGCACCATGCCCGTGAACACCATCAGCATCGACAGCGGGATCACCAGCGCCGTCACCAGCGCCGCGCGCAGGTTGCCCAGAAAAAGGAACAGGATCGCGATCACCAGCACCGCTCCTTCCAGCAGGTTGCCGCGCACGGTGGCGATGGCCTTGTTGACCAGCACCGAGCGGTCGTACACCGGCAGCGCCTGCACCCCGGCCGGCAGCGAACGGTTTACCTGCGCCAGTCTCGCGCGCGCGGCCTCGGCCACGGCGCGGCTGTTCTCTCCGATCAGCATGAACACCGCGCCCAGCACCACTTCGCGTCCGTTCTCGGTGGCGGCCCCGGTACGCAGCGCGCGTCCCGGCTCGACCGCGGCGACGTCGCGCACCCGCAGCGGCATGCCGTCGGCCAGCGCCAGCACGATGTCGCGGATCTGGTCGAGCGACTGCACCTGGCCCGGCGCGCGCACCACGAACTGCTCGCCGCCGCGCTCGATGTAGCCGGCGCCGGCGTTGCTGTTGTTGCGCGCGAGGGCGTCGTGCAGCGCGCCCAGCGACAAGCCGTGCGCCGCCAGCTTGTCCATGTCGGGCGCCACCTGGTATTCCTTGAGGTGGCCGCCGATGGTGTTCACCTCGGTCACGCCGGGCACGCCGCGCAACTGGGGCGCGACGATCCAGTCCTGGATCTCGCGCAGGTCGGCCGGCGTGTACGGCTTGCCGTCCGGCTTGCGCGCGCCCTCCTTCGCTTCGACGGTCCAGTAGAAGATCTCGCCCAGGCCGGTGGCGGTCGGGCCCAGCCCGGGTTCGACGCCGTCCGGCAGGCGCGCGCGCGCTTCCTGCAGGCGCTCGTTCACCAGCTGGCGCGCGAAATAGATGTCGGTGCCGTCCTTGAACACCACCGTCACCTGGGACAGGCCGTACTTCGACAGCGAGCGCGTGCCCTCCAGCCGCGGCAGGCCGTTCATCACGCTCTCGATCGGGAAGGTGATGCGCTGCTCGGCTTCGAGCGGCGAGTAGCCGGGGGCGGCGGTATTGATCTGCACCTGCACGTTGGTGATGTCGGGCACGGCGTCGATCGGCAGGCGCCCGTAGTTATACACGCCGAGGCCGCCCAGGCAGGCCACGGCGAACAGCACCAGCCAGCGCCGGGCGATGGCAAATTCGATGAGTTTCTGGAACATGGTCGCTCGCTCAATCCTCGTGTTCGGCTTCGCCCTTGCCGAGATCGGCCTTGAGCAGGAAGCTGCCGGCGGTGGCATACGGGGTGCCGGCCGCCAGGCCGCCGACGATCTCGGTGCGCTTGCCGTCGGTGCGGCCCACCGTGACGGCCTGGGCGCGGAAACCGCCCGCGCCGCGCACGAACACCACCGGGCGCTCGTGGACGGTCTGGATGGCGTCGCTGGCCACCGTCACCGCCACGGTCGACGCCGGCCCCAGCAGGTCGACGCTGGCCAGCATGCCGGGCCTTAGCGCACCCTGGGGGTTCGCCAGCACGATGCGCGCCGTGGCCATGCGCGAGGTTTCGCCGAGCACCGGGCCGACCAGGTCGACCTTGCCCTCGATCGGCTGCGGCCGGGTGCCGACGCTGACCTGGGCCGCCATGCCGGTGCCGACCTGGCCCAGGCTGCCCGCCGGCACCACCGCTTCGACCCACACCTGCGACAAATCGGCAATCGTCAACAGCGGCTTGCTGTCGTCGACGGCCTGGCCGGCCACCGCCGGCTTGTCGACCACCACGCCGTCCAGCGGCGCGCGCACCGTCAGCGCGCTCGATATGCCGACACCGAGGCCGACACCGAGGCCGTCGCCGCCGGCGCCGTCGATGGCGAGCGCGTCGAGCCGCTGGCGCGCGGCCTGCACGGCGATCCCGGCTTCCTTCAGCGCGGCGTCGGCGGCGTCGAGGTCCTGGCGCGCCGAGATGCGCTGTTCCCACAGGCTTTTCTCGCGCTCGTAGGTCGTGCGCGCCAAGGCCTGGCGCTGGCGCGCGGCGGCGAGCTCGGCGCGCCACTGCGCCACCGCCGGGCTGCGGATCACGGCCAGCACCTGGCCCTTGCGCACCGCGCTGCCGACCGATACCGCCACCGATTGCACGATGCCCTGGGCCGGCGCCGCCAGCGCCACGGTGCGCTCGGCATTCGCCGCGATCCGGGCCGGCAGGTGCAGGCGTTCGCCGATCAGCGCCGGGCGCGCGCTGTCGATGGCGATGCCGTTGGCCTTGACCTGGGCGTCGCTCATCGCGACCATGTTGTCGCCGGCGTCGGCGGGCGGGCCGCCTTCCGCTTGCGGGTGGCGGTCGTCATGGCCGTGGGAATCCTGGTGGGCGTCGTGGCCGGCGCCGTTGGGTGCCTCAGTTGCAACTTGCTGGCGCCACAGCATCAGGGCGGCCAGCACGGCGGCGACCGCGCACATCAGCGCGATCGTCCATTTCTGTTTGTTCGTCATGTTCGTTCTCATTCGGATAGGTCGTCGGCGCCGGCCAGGCGCTCGATGTCGGCATAGGCGTTCCAGGCCGCCAGCAGCGCGCCGGCACGGCGCACGCGCGCCTGGAACCAGGTGCGCTGGGCGTCGAGCACGTCGAGGAAGCCGAACTTGCCGGCGTCGAAGCCGCGCAGTGTCAGTGTCCAGGCGCTGTAGGCGTATGGGATGGCGTCGCGCTGCAGCAAGGTGGCTTCGTCGCGGGCGGCGGCATAGCGGGTCCAGGCGGCGTCGAGGTCGGCGCCGGCCGCGCGCTCGGCGGCGGCCAGCTCGTCGCGCGCCTTGTCGGTACGGCGCAGCGCCGCCGCCAGGCGGCCATCGTTACGGTCGAACAGCGGCAACGGCACCGATACGCCGAACACCGCCTGCCTGCGTCCGGCCGCGCGCCGTTCCGGCTCATCCTCGCGCTGGCTGCCGAGCGTCAGCGTCAGGTCGGGCACCCGCGCCGCGCGCTCGACCCCGGCCTGCGCTTCCTGCGCCGCCAGCTGGCCGCGGGCGCGCGCCACCGCGCCGCTGTCCACCAGGCGCGCCCGCAGGGCCGGCCGCGGCGGCGGCGCGGGCAGCGCGTCGGCGGCGCCGTCCAGTGCGATGGACGGGGGCGCGGCGCCGACCAGTGCGCCCAGCCGGGCGCGGGCGACCTCCAGTTCGGCCCGGGTGCGGGTCAGTTCGGTGGCGGCGTCGACCGTGCCGAGGCGGGCCCGGGTGGCGTCGATCGGCGATACCTTGCCGGCCGCGACCCGCCTGGCGGCCACGTCGGCGCTGCGCTGCGCCAGTCCGGCCAGTTCCTCGGCCAGCGCCTGGCTGTCCTGCGCCACCAGCACCGTGTACCAGGCGGCGATGACGTCGGCGCGGATGGCGCGCCGGCGCAGCGCCAGCTCGCTGCGCGCGAGGTCGGCCTCGCTGCGGGCCAGCGCGATGCGGGCCTGGCGCTTGCCGCCCAGCTCGATCGGCTGGCTGATCTGCACCGTGGTGCTGCGGGCGCCGGCCTGCTGGCCTTCGCGCAGCCAGGCAAGTGACGGATTGGGGATCTTGCCGGCCTGGCCGACGGCGGCGTCGCTGGCCGCCACCTCGTGGACGGCAGCGCGCACGGCTGGCTGCTCGAGGGCTTGCCGGATCGCGTCCGCCAGGGTCAGCGGCGCGGCAAGGGCTATCGTGGGTGCGGGCTGTGCTGAACCTGCACCAGATAATGCAACAAGAAATGCGAAAAGAAATGCGGCAGGCATGCGCGCCGGCCGCATGGATCGTGGGTCCATGATCTGCTCCTGATGACGATGTCGTTCAGGCGCGCAGGCGGGCGCGGGCCTCGCGGCTCGCGAAAAAAGGGAAAACCTGCGCGCTACTCAGTGGCGGCGGCAGGCCATTTGGGGCGTTCGGGACGCGCCGCGGGCAGCGAGTCGCGCAAGGACGGTACGGCGGCGATGGCCGGCCCATGATGCGGCCGCGCCGGGATCATGCCGGCCTCGGACGGCAGCGTCAGGATGTGGCCGAACATGCAGGCCGGACAATGCGGATCGGCCATCGAGGGGCCGTCGTCGTCGTCCAGGAACACCGGTTGGGGCGCGGCAAAGCTGCCGTCGCCCTGTACCGCGACGTGGTGGGTCACGCCGGCGGCGGTCGTCACGCAGCACTTGTCCGCCATCGCCAGGGCGACCTGGAATGGATAGACCAGCAGCAGGAGAATGAGGACCCAGCGGCGCATCGGGGTGGTTGGTGGTTGATCTGAGGTGATTGAATGCTTTCGCAATGATACCTGCAATCGGCGCCGCGGGGGATGTTGATGGCGCTCAGCCGCTGCGGCCCCAGCCCGACACGATGATCGCCATGCCGCACAGCGCCACCGCCGCTCCCGCCCAGTCGCGCGTGGTCAGCGCGACGCCGTCGACGAACCGCAGCCAGGCCAGCGCGGTGGCCACGTACACCCCGCCGTAGGCCGCATACACGCGTCCGCTGGCCGCGGGGTGCAGCGTGAGCAGCCAGACGAACAGCGCCAGGCTGGCCGCGGCCGGCACCAGCAGCCACGCCGGACCGCCCTTGCGCAGCCACAGGTAGGGCAAAAAACAACCGAGGATTTCGGCGATGGCGGTAAGGGTGAACAGCAGGCCGGTCTTGAGTATCAATTGGCATCCCGGTTGGGGTGGACAGGCCAGCATCATAACCGCCTGACGTCAGGCACCCATATAGTTACTCATACGCAACAATATTTTACAATTTGCATAAGAGCCGACGAAAATCATCGACTTTCCTGGAGGCTACGTTTACATTCGAGGGTCGCGCACACTCGTGCGCCCGGCCTGCCTTGTCCCAGCAGGCCGCCAATGCGCGCTCCGTTCCGGCCATCCATGAAGCATGCTGGCCGTGAAGAGGCAGGGCCTACGTAGAAACCAGCACATGCAGCAGCCACTCCGTCGTCGCTTCCTGACCTTTACCGGGCTCGCGCTCGGCCTGATGACCGGTGGCGCCGCCCATGCCGAGGACGGCGTGGGCGCGCCGTCCGGCGTTTCGCCGTCCTTGTCGCCGTCCTTGTCGCCGTCTTTGTCGATATCCGGCTTCGGCACGGTCGGCCTGGTCCATTCCAGCGCCAGCCACGCCGACTTCACCTCGTCGGTACTGAAGAAGAACGGCGCCGGGGCCAGTGGGCGCTGGAGCGCCGACGTCGACACCCGCCTCGGCCTGCAGCTCGACCTGGCGCTGAGCAAGCGCTGGTCGGCGGTGCTGCAGGTGGTCAGCGAACAGGACCTGGACAACAGCTACCGGCCGCGCGTGGAATGGGCCAACATCAAATACCAGATGACCCCGGAACTGGCGCTGCGCGTGGGCCGCATGGCGCTGCCGATGTTCCTGGCGGCCGAATACCGCAAGGTCGGCTACATCTACCCGTGGGTACGCCCGCCGGTGGAAGCCTACGGCTCGATGCCGTTCACCAGCGGCGACGGTGCCGACATCAACTACAGCTGGAGCCTGGGGCCGCTGCGCAACGTGTCGCAAGTGTTCTACGGTTACGCCGACGTCGGCCTGGGCAAGCCGCGGCGCGCCTATGGCCGCCACATTACCGGCCTGGCCCATACCAGCGACTGGGGCGCGCTCAGCGCGCGCGCCAGCGTGATCGACACCGAAGCCACGACCGACATCGCTGCTGAACTGTTCCACGCCTTCGACGCCTTCGGCCCGGCCGGCGCCGCAATCACGCGCGCCTATGCGATCGACCACAAGCGCTTCACCGTCGCCAGCCTCGGCATCAACTACGATCCCGGCAGCTGGTTCGCGATGGCCGAAGCCAACCGCACGCTCACCCACTCGTTGCTCGGCGCGACCCGCAGCGTCTATGCCAGCGCCGGCTGGCGCCAGGGCAGCTTCACGCCCTACCTTACCTGGTCGCGCGTGCACGCCACCGGCGCGACCAGCGATCCGGGCCTGCCGCTGGCGGGGTTGCCACCGGTGTTGGCCGCCCAGGGCGCGGGCCTGAACCAGCTCCTCAACGGGATTCTGGCCACGATCCCCTCGCAGACCTCGAGCAGCGCCGGCGTGCGCTGGGATTTGCATACCGACATGGCCCTCAAGCTGCAGTACGACCGCGTCACGCCACGCCACGGTTCGCGCGGCACCCTGATCAACCAGACGCCCGGCTTCATGTCCGGCCGCACGACGCATGTCGCCAGCGTCGCTCTCGACTTCGTGTACTGACATGGGCCCCGTCAAGCTATTCCGTCATGTCGCCGCCGCGGCGCTCCTGCTGCCGGCCCTGCTGTTCGGCGCGCATGCGCCCGCCTCCGCCGCCGAACTGGTGGTGATCGTGTCCGCCAAAAGCGCGCTGACGACGCTGCGCGCCGACCAGGTGGCGGCGATCTTCCTCGGCCAGAGCGCGCGCTTCCCGGACGGCACCGAAGCGGCGCCGCTCGACCAGCGCC
>JAKOOD010000690.1 GCA_022701635.1 Burkholderiaceae bacterium
TTCGATCAGTTGCGCGCACTGCCTGGCCACGAACTTCCAGTCGGCTTCCTTCAGGTCGGTAACCCAGGCGCCCTGCTCGATCGACGGATCGTCGGCCTGGCGCGCGCGCACGATGGCATCGATCTCACTGGAAAACGCGAGGTCTTCGCCGCAGGGCTGCTGTTCGCTCACCGGCGCCAGCAGCTTGCCGATGTCCAGCATGGCTGCCTCCTTCATGCCGCGTCGATCGCGTACTTGATCTTGCCGGCGCGGGTCGCGCTGACCTTGACCTTGCCGATTGCGCCGCCCTCGGCCATGGTCGCCAGCACGGCATCGGCGATCTCGGGCAGCAGTGTGCCGTTCAGGATGGTGTCGACATTGCGCGCGCCGGAATCGACTTCGGTGCAGCGCCCCAGCACCGCCGCCACCAGCGCATCGTCGTAGTGGAACTGGGCGTTATGGTTGGCCGACACGCGCGCCTTGATGCGGTCGAGTTTCAGGCGGATGATGTTGGACAGCACCTCGTCGTCGATCGGGTAGAACGGCACCACGGTCAGGCGGCCGAGGAAGGCCGGCTTGAAGTGCTTCATCAGGGCCGGCCGGATCAGTTCCGCCAATTGCTCCGGCGTCGGACGCTCGCCGGCCGGATTGTTCAGGCAGGCCTGCATGATCTGGCTGGAAGCGGCGTTCGAGGTCAGGATGATGATGGTGTTGCGGAAGTCGATCTGGCGTCCTTCGGCATCGTCCAGCACGCCCTTGTCGAACACCTGGAAGAACAGTTCGAGCACGTCGCTGTGCGCCTTTTCCACTTCGTCGAGCAGCACCACGCTGTACGGATTGCGCCGCACCGCCTCGGTCAATACCCCGCCTTCGCCGTAGCCGACATAACCGGGCGGCGAGCCTTTCAGGCCGGAAACGCTGTGCGCTTCCTGGTACTCGCTCATGTTGATCGTCACCAGCTTGCGCTCGCCGCCGTACAGCAGGTCGGCCAGCGCCAGCGCGGTCTCGGTCTTGCCGACGCCCGAGGTGCCGACGAACAGGAACACGCCCTTCGGCTTGTTCGGGTCTTCCAGCTGGGCGCGCGCGGTGCGCACGCGCTGGGCGACGATGCCGCTGGCGTGGGTCTGGCCGAGGATCCGCTCGTCGAGCATGCCGCGCAAATTCATCACGGTGCGGATCTCGTCCTTCACCATGCGCCCGAGCGGGATGCCGGTCCAGGCGGCGACGATGGCGGCCACCGTGTGGCCATCGACCTGCACCGGTACCAGCGGCGACTCGCCCTGCAGCTGGCGCAGTTCCTCGATCTTGGCCTGCAATGCCAGGCCGCCGGATTTGTCGGCGTTCGACTCCAGGCGCGCGCGCATCGCGTGGATCTCGGTGGTCAGCACCTGCTCGCGTTCCCAGCGTTCGCGCAGGTGCACCTGCTCCCGCAGGGCGTCGGCGCGCTCGGCGCGGAGCAGGCCGAGGGCCGCGCCATGGTCGGCGCCGGCGCTTTCCTCGCGCACCAGCGATCCGATGCGGGCATCGAGGCGCTCCAGCTTGCGCGTGCATTCTTCCAGCGCCGCCGGCGTCGCCTTCTGCCCTAGCGCGACCTTGGCGCAGGCAGTATCGAGCACGCTGATCGCCTTGTCCGGCAGCTGGCGGCCGCTGATGTAGCGGTGCGACAGGCGCACCGCCTCGGTGACCGCTTCATCGTAGATGCGCACGCCGAAATGCTGTTCCATCAGCGGCGCCATCGCGCGCAGCATGGCGCTGGCGGTGTCTTCGTCCGGCTCGTCGACCTTGACCACCTGGAAGCGCCGCGCCAGCGCCGCATCCTTCTCGAAATATTTTTTATATTCGCTCCAGGTGGTGGCCGCCACCGTGCGCAGCTCGCCGCGCGCCAGCGCCGGTTTCAGCAGGTTGGCGGCGTCGTTCTGGCCTGCCTGGCCACCGGCGCCGATCATGGTGTGGGCTTCGTCGATGAACAGGATGATCGGGTGCAGGCTTTTTTTCACCTCGTCGATGACGTTCTTGAGACGGCTCTCGAACTCGCCCTTCACGCTGGCGCCGGCCTGCAGCAGGCCCATGTCGAGGTTGTGGATCTCGACGCCCTTCAAGACGTCGGGCACGTCGCCCTGGGCGATGCGCAGCGCCAGCCCTTCCACCACCGCGGTCTTGCCGACGCCGGCCTCGCCGGTCAGGATCGGATTGTTCTGGCGGCGGCGCATCAGGATGTCGATCACCTGGCGAATCTCGGCGTCGCGCCCGATCACCGGGTCGACCTTGCCTTCGCGCGCGCGCGCCGTCAGGCAGGTGGTGTACTGGTCGAGCGCCGGCGTCTTGCCGGCGGCCGTGTTCTGCATCTCGGTGACCGGATCGGCACCTTCCGCTTCCGCTGCCGGCGCCGCGGCTTCCGCCTCTTCCGAACCGCGCGTGAGCTTGTCGAAATCGTGCTTCAGGCGGTCGAGCGGGAAGCGCGCGAACTGGGTTGACGCGCGCTGGGCCAGTTGGGCCAGGCCGGGCTCGGTGAGCAGCGCCAGCAGCAGGTGGCCGCTGCGGATGCGCTGGCGCTGGCCGTTGCCAACGCTTGTACTCAATGAAGCGATCAGCCAGGCATGCTCGAACAGCGCCGGCAGGTGGCGCGAGAACACCGGGGTGCGCGTGCTGCCGCCGGGCAGGCGCTCGACTTCGCGCCGCAGGTCGGTTTCCAGCGCCGTCAGGCTGATGCCGGCCTGACGCGCGGCGGTTACCACGTCGCAGCCGGGATGCTCCAGCAGTGCCAGGAACAGGTGTTCGATGTCGACTTCGTACTGGCCGAGACCGACGCAGATGCCGGCTGCGCGGGTGGCGGCGACGCGGCTGGTGTCGTTCAACTTGCCAATCAGGGTCTTCAGGTTGATGTCCATCGACGGGTCCTTTGGTTCAGTGAGATGGCGTAATGCAGCGACGACGGCTGCAGCATGGCGTCGAAGTTGACCGCTTCCGCCATGCCGTCGAGTTCGAGCGTCGCGTGGATCACGAAGTCCAGGCGGTTGACGCTGGTGTTTTCATGGAGGGTCGCGCTAACATTGCGCAGGCGCGGCTCGTGACGTTCGATGGCGTCCTTCAGGCTGGCCTCGATCGCCGCCCGGTCTTCGCTGCTGCCCAGGTTGAACGCCGCAAAGTCGAGCAGGCCGTAATTCAGGATCGAGGCGCGCGCCTCGGGATAATCGTCGAAGGCTTGCGGCGGACAGCCGGCGCGGGTGTTCAGCAGGGCTTCCAGGTCGCGCGCGACGCAGGCCTTGAGCTGTTCCAGGCCGGGTGAATGCTGCGCGGCGCCCATCAGGCGATCCAGCAGGCCGGGTACGACAGCAGTCATGGCCGCTCCAGAGAGAGTGCGGTATCGGGCCGCACAATGAACGCCGCGGCACGAGGCCGCGGCGCAGGTGCTGCAAAAGCAGGATCAGGCAACCTTGTTGCTGGCCAGGTCCCAGCCGCCCGAGGTGTTGCCGCCGGCGCCGCCGCCGATCTTTTGCTGGGTGTATTTCCACTTCACTTTCGAGAACTTGATGCCGACCTTTTCGTGCATGAAATCGCCCTCGGCGACGCCCGGCTTGATCGAGCCGATCAGCACGTTTTCGAGTTCGATCTCGAAGTACTTGACGCGCTCGCCCTGGCCGTCGGCGCGCATGAATTCGAACTTGGCCTTGGGGATGGTCTTGCCGGACGAGCAGGTCTGCAGCAGCACCGGCGACGACAGGTCGGCCAGCTTGGAAATCATGATCTCCTCGTGCTCGCAGCGCTCGGCGGTGTGGCCGCCGCCGGTCGAGGCGGTCGCCGATTTCGGCTGCAGCACGCCCCAGTTCACCGATTTGCATTCGATCCAGTCCTTGTGCTTGTCGTCGGCCGACTCGCCCTTGATGCCGTCGATTTGCAGGTAGACGTCTATTGCCATGTTCTACTCCATTCAGGTTGAATAAAGAATCAGGATTTGGTCGATTGCGGTAACTCCGCGACCAGTCGGAGCGAAACGGACAGCTCGTCGAGCTGAAAGTGCGGACGCAGGAAGGAGACGGCGCGGTACACGCCCGGCCGCCCCGGCACCTCCGCCACCTGCACGCTGGCTTCGCGCAGCGGGAACTGGGCCTTCTGCTCCTGGCTGGCGTTATCGTCCAGCAGGACGTACTGGGTCAGCCAGCGGTTAAGGTAATCCTCGACGTTGGAAGCGGCCGCGAAGCTGCCGATCTTGTCGCGCATCATGGCCTTCATGTAGTGCGCGATGCGCGAGACCGCGAAGATGTACTGCAGCTGCGAGGACAGCAGCGCGTTGGCGTTGGCGGCGTCGCTGTTGTACTTGCGCGCCTTCTGCGCCGACTGGGCGCCGAAGAAGGCCGCGTACGACGTATTCTTGCAGTGCACCAGCGAGATGAAACCCAGGTCCGACAGTTCCTTCTCGCGGCGGTCGGTGATCGCCAGCTCGGTCGGGCACTTGAGCGCGACCTCGCCTTCGTCGGTCTTGAAGGTGTGGGTCGGCAGGTTCTCGACCAGGCCGCCGCCTTCGACGCCGCGGATCGCCGCGCACCAGCCATAATCTTCGAAGGCCTTGGTCAGCTTGGAGGCAAAGGCGTAGGCGGCGTTACACCACAGGTATTTGTGATGGTCGCTACCGTCCACGTCCTCGACGAAGTTGAAGCCTTCGGTGGCGGTGCCGTCGACGGGGTTGTACGGCAGGCGCCCGAGGAAGCGCGGCAGCGTCAGGCCGACGTAGCGCGCATCCTCGGATTCGCGGAAGGCCTTCCACTTCGCGTATTCCACGGTGTCGAACACCTTGGCCAGGTCGCGTGGGCGGCCCAGGTCGCCGAAGCTGTCGACGCCGAACAGGTCGGGCGCGCTCGATGTGATGAAGGGCGCATGGCTGGCCGCGGCCACGTGAGACATCTGCTCGAGGAAGTAGACGTCTTCCGGCTGGCGCGAGACGTCGAAGTCGCCGATCAGGGTGCCGTAGGGGGCGCCGCCGAAGCTGCCGAATTCTTCCTCGTAGACCTTCTTGAACAGCGTGCTCTGGTCGAACTCGAGGGCCGACTGGAAGTCCTTCACCAGCTCCTTCTTGGTGGCGTTGAGCATGCGGATCTGCAGGCCGGCGCTGGTGGTGCTGTTCTTGACCAGGTAATGCAGGCCGGTCCAGCTGCGCTCCAGCTTCTGGAATTCAGGCGCGTGCATCACGCTTGAGAGCTGGCTTGAAATCATGCGGTCCAGCTCCGCCAGGCGCGCATCGATGGTGGCCGACAGGTTGGTCGAGACCACCATCGTCCCTTCCATCACCTGGGTCACCAGCTCGGAGATGATGTCGCGTGCACGTTCGTGCTCGCTGGTCGACTTCGCGACGCGGCTCTGCTCGACGATCTGGTCGAGCAGGCCGGTGTCGAGTTCGAGCGCCTGGGCCGGCGCCGATGCTGCGGTTTCGAGGATGGCCGCCATCGATCATTCCCCTTTTTCGCTTTTGCGCAGGCTGGCCAGTTTCTCGGTACTGGTCAGCACGTCGTTGAGGATGTCTTCCAGCTTGTCGTTGCCGGCCAGCTTGTTGCGCAGGTCGGCCAGCTTGCTGCGCGCTTCCAGCAAGCCTTTCAGGGGCGCCACCTGCTGCACAATGGCTTCGGGGCGGAAGTCGGCCATTGCGCGGAACTGCAGCTTGACGGCGAACTCGCCGCCTTCCTGCGACAGGTGATTCGGCACCCGGAACTGCGCCACCGGCGCCACGCCATCCAGCACTTCGTCGAAGTTGTCGACGTCGACATTGACGAAGTTGCGGTCCTTGAGACGCTTCCTGGCGGCCTCGGGATCGCTGCCGAAGTCGCCGAGCACGCCGACCACGAAGGGCAGCTCCTTGTTCTCGATGGCGTCGCCGATCTCGACGTCGTAGGTCATCTGCACGCGCGGCGCGCGTACTTTCTGCAGGCGTTTCTGCACGCTTTCATTCTTGGGCATGTCGGCTCCTGGGGACTTGATGCGGTGGTTTACTTGATGGCGCCGAACGGATCGCCGCCGCCGGCGGGACGTGGGGCGGCGGCCGGCGGTGCGCTGACCGTTTTCTTGATGCCGCCGTCCTTGCGGGCGCCGGCGCGGTTCGCCACCAGCACCTCTTCGTTCAGGCTGGTGCGCAGCAGCTTGGCCAGTTCCTGGGCTTCGGTGCGCACGTTGCCGCTCAGGTTGTTCTTGTGGCTCAGGTCGGCCAAGGCCTTGCTGGTCACGCGCAGGCCGCTGACCGCGACGATGCTGTTGGCCAGCGTGTCGTCCGGGTCGCGTTCCAGTGCCTCCAGCGCGTTGACGATGGCTTCGCCGTAGTTGGTGCTGTCGAAGCGCATCTGGGCCATGCGCACCCACGGCGCCTTGTCGGTCGGGAAAATGGCGCCGGCCTGCTTCAGCAGCGCGTAAGCCTTGTCGTTCTGGCCGGCCAGCACGGCGGCGTCGACGCCAGCCATGGTGGCGGCCATCGTCGGCGCGGCGGTCTTGGCGGGGGGCGCGGTCGGGCCGGTGCCGGCGCAGGCCGACAGGATGGCGGCGCCGGCGACGATCGCCAGCTGGGTCGATATGCGAGGAAACAAGCGGTGAAAAGTCATCGGGTCCTCCGGGTTGGAATCAGGGGCCAATTATTGGTGAACGGCAATAATTGGCAATTGCGTCTGGTCAACTGTTGATAGCCAGGCGTTGCATCCTATCGACCGAGGTCTTGCGCCGGCTCACGGAGTGCGCGGCACCTTGCCGTTACATCTTTCGCTGTCGCGATCAATTAACTAAGTGCAAGGTGCTCATGAACCTCATTCGAATGCAATTGCCTCTCGTCCTGGTCCTTGCGTTGCCTCTCCTGTCCGGCTGTACCGGCGCAGGCGCAGGGGTAAATGCCGGCGGCGCCGCTGACAAACCCCTGCTGGCCGGCGCCATGGAAGCGGTCGGCCTGAGCAAGCCACCACCACCTCCACTGCCGGAAGCGCAGCAGCCGCCGCGCAACGTGACCCTGCGTCTGCATGCTGCCAAACGCCTCAACGTCGATGCGCGCGGGCAGTCGCTGGCGCTGCTGGTGCGCGTGTATAAACTACGCCAGCGCGCTGCCTTCGATGCCGCGCCATACGCGGCCTTCCTGTCGCCCCAGGCCGAGCGCGAGGCGCTGGGCGCCGACCTGGTCGAAGTCAAGGAAGTCACGCTGGTGCCGGGCCAGCAGCTGGAACTGGCCGACCGCCTGGCGCGCGACACCGGCTGGCTCGGCATCGTCGCGCTGTACCACTCGCCCGCGCGCGATGGCTGGCGCCTGGCATTCGCCGCGAACGAAGCCGAACAGGCCGGCGTCACGGTCGGCCTGCACGCGTGCGCGATGAACGTCGGTAGTGGCGCGGCTGCAAGCGGAACCGTTGTCAAGCCCATGTCGCTTGTGCGCTGTCAATGAGCGTCTAGGTGTTTCTAGCAAGCTAGTGTTTTGCGGAAACCCTAAAAGCCAACGACGTGACGAGGAGGCAAGCATGACGACGGCGGCCAAGATCTTGTGGGGCGAGGGCCTGTTCCTGCGCCCCCAGCATTTCCAGCAGCAGGACCGCTACCACGAGGCGCGCTTGAACGAAACCGCCGCCGCCCTGCATCCTTATTGCTGGGGCGTGCGGCGGCTGGCGATCGACGCCGACGCGCTCAAGGCCGACGTGCTGCGCATCACCGAGCTGGCGCTGATCTTCCCCGACGGCGAGGTCTATCGGGCGCCCGAGCACGACCTGCTGCCGCCCCAGGTGCGGCTTGGCGACCTGCCGCCGTTCGAAGGCAGCCTGACCTTCCATGCCGCCCTGCCTGCGCTCAAGGTGCACGGCGAGAACTGCGCGGCGCGCGGCGAGGTCCGGCCGGACGCGCGCTTCGACCAGCGCGAACACGATACCCAGGACCTGTTCAGCGAAGCGGCACCGGCGCCGGTGGCCTACCTGACGCGCAACCTGCGCCTGGTGCCGGCGCTCGATCCGCTCGATGCCTACGACAGCTTTCCGCTGCTGCGCCTGCGCCGCGTCGCCACCGGCGGCTTCGAGGTCGACCAGGACTTCATCCCGCCCAGCATCTCGATCGAGGGCGCGCCGGGGCTGCAAGCGCGGCTGGCGCGCCTGATGGAAAAGCTGCTGGCCAAGGTGAATGCGTTGTATGGCCATCATCGCGAGCCGAGCAAGAACGTGGTCGAGCTGCGCGGCGGCGACGTCTCGTCGTTCTGGCTGCTGCACACGGCCAGCTCGGGGTACGCCGCACTCAGCCACTACCTGGCGCATCGTGAACTGCACCCGGAGCGTATGTTCCAGGAACTGCTGATGCTGGCGGGCGGCCTGATGACGTTCTCGCGCGCGGTCAAGCTCGAAGACTTGCCCGCCTACGCGCACCAGGACCCGGGGCCGGCGTTCGCGCGCCTGGACGGCATCCTGCGCGAGCTGCTGGATACCGTGATCTCGTCCAAGTACTTCTCGGTGGCGCTGTCGAACGACCGCCCGTCCTACCACCTCGGTGCGCTGGACTCGGGCAAGATCACGCCGCAGACCACGCTCTATCTGGGCGTCAAGGCCGACATGCCGGCGCTGCAGCTGGTCGAGATCGTGCCGCTGCGTTTCAAGATCGGCGCCCCGGAAGACGTCGACAAGCTGGTGCTGTCGGCCATGCCCGGCGTGAAGCTGGTGCATGCGCCGCAGGTGCCGAGCGCGCTGCCGGTGCGGCCGGATACCTATTACTTCGTGCTGGAAAACCGCGGCCTGCTGTACGACAGCATGCTGAAGGCGCAGTCGATCTCGATCTACGTCCCGAACGGGCTGCGCGACCTCAAACTCGACCTGATCGCGATCGCCGCGTGACCTCCCCATGAGCATGCAACCCCATATCGAAAGGCGCGCCGCGCCGGCTTCCTCCCGCAACGGCGGTGCCCGCGCGCCGCACTCCCTGGTCGACCTGATGGTCGAGGGCTTTTATGCGCTGTTCCTGCTCAAGGGCGGCTGCGGCCCGCAGGACAAGACCGCCTTCGCCGACCACATGACCGCCTTCCTCGGCGATGTCGACCGCAATGCCAAGGCGCTGGGCGTCGCCGCCGACGACGTCACCGCCGCCAAGTACGCGTTCTGCGCGGCGGTCGACGAAATCATCCTCGGCTCCGACTACGCCATCCGCGACGCCTGGGAGACCCGCCCGCTGCAGCTGCGCCTGTTCGGCGACCAGCTCGCCGGCGAGCACTTCTTCCAGCGCCTCGAAGACTTGCGCGCCAAGGGCAGTGCCCACCTGCAGGCGCTCGAAGTCTTCCACATGTGCCTGCTGCTCGGCTTCCAGGGCCGCTTCGCCCTCGACGGCAAGGACAAGTTGAACTACCTGACCGCGCGCCTGGGTGACGAAATCGCCCGCATGCGCGGCAAGAGCCGCGGCTTCGCGCCGCACGCCGAACGCCCCGACCAGATCGTCCACAAGCTGGGCGGCGACGTCTCGCTGTGGGTATTGAGCGCGGTGTTTGCCCTGGCCGGGCTGGGCGCCTACGTCGGCTTCCGCACGGCGCTGGTGCACGAGACCGATACCGCCCTGGCCAGCTACAACGACCTGGTGAAGCTGCCGCCGCGCTCCGCAAGTGTGACGATTACACTGCCCTGAGCCGCGTCAGCTCTCACTGTCTTGTCAGCCTAAAAGCGTCATCCCCGCGCAGGCGGGGAGCCAGGTGTTACCAGAGCAGTCGATACGCCAGCAAACTCGGGGACAGGCCTTCGTGGGTACGACGTGCATCAGCAAGTGAAACGTGC
>JAKOOD010000701.1 GCA_022701635.1 Burkholderiaceae bacterium
GTTTGTCAGCAGCAGAGAAGTGAGATTATGCAGTGTTTCGCTTAACTCGTCAACTCCATCTTTTTCTCCAGCGCCAGCGGTGTTATCAAAACACCCAGCTCAACTACTTGATTTCGTTCAGCTTTTCTTGCACTTCAGAAGCAGGAGGCGAACTATAGCAAAACGGACAGCTATCGCGCAAGGGTCTGTTGACCAGCCGATCCGGTTATTTCATTCTTTCCACACTGAGCATCGATAACGAAGGTGCGATTACGTCTATCGACTTCGGGCTATCTTCAATAACAGTGATGCCCGGATTGGGCGAACGACTGGCTGCAGAGCCGCCAGGCGGCGCCCATTACCAGATGAACGCGGTGCACACGGTACGCTCATCAATAATTTTGTAGGCGATCTTGCAATGGTCGCTGCCTTGCAGCGCCGCGCATTCCCTATCCATGATCCTGAACGACAGCGAGCGCTTCGCCAAGTCCACATGCGTGAGCCCGATGGTGGAAAAGTCGAGAAAGCGCTTCACGGTACCGAACATCGCCTTATAAAAGCTTTCCTTGGCTGAAAACACCAGCGTCATCATCAAACCAAATGGCGCCAGGTGGGCCAATGTCCGCATGTAATCGATTTCGGCGTCCGTCAGGACGATGTCGATCATGCCTTTCCAGGCCTCGGCGTCCATTACGGTTTCGATGTCGATGCCGGCGCCCGCATACAAACTGCGTGGCAGCACCGTGGCCGCCGCCAGTGTGTGGTTGTGGGTGATACTGCCGATGAGGCCTGCCGGCCAGATAGGCTCGCGCGAGGCGCCGATCGGTACGTCGCCGCTTTGCTGTCCATGCTGCAGCAAGGCAGCGCGCGCGCACAGCCGGCCGTGGAAAAACTCCGCCTGCCGCTTACGCACACTGACGGCGATCTGCGGCGGCAGCGCTAGCGCCTCCCTGGCGAACCAGGCGCGCTCGAAACGCGCATGGTCGACCCGGCTCACGAACAGCGACAAGGCCCCGTGCTGCTCCAACAGTATGCTCCAGCGGCTCACGCGCGCTTCCTGCGCCTGTGCAATCACGATGTCACCTTTTCCTTTCGGTACTCCAGGGCCAGTGCATCGGCCACGCACGCGACGACCTCCGCGCGGCACGCATTGATGAAGAAATGGTCGCCGCCGAACACCGCAAAGTCGCACGATGCACTGGTTTCCTTGCACCATCCGTCCAGCTGTGCGAGGTCGACATGCGGGTCGTCCCGTCCCGCCAGCACCGTGAACGGCACCGGCAGGCGCAGGAAGCTGCGATAGACGTAGTTCTCCACGAGGGCGAAATCGGCCCGGATCATCGGCAGCACCAGCGCCATCAGTTCGCGGTGCGCCAGCAGTTCGGCCGGCGTACCATTGTACTGGCGCAAGGCGGCAATGAACTGCGCGTCGGACAGCAGGTGCATCCGCGGCACATTGCAGCGCAGCGCCGGCGCATCGGAACCGGACACGAATACCCGCACCGGCATCGCCAGGCGATGGCGCATGCAATGGCGCGCCAGCTCGAAAGCGAGCAGCGCGCCCAGGCTATGGCCGAAAAACGCGAACGGCAGCGGCCCCTGGCACGCGATGACGGCAGCCACCGCTTCGACTACCTGCGCCAGCGCCGACAGCGGCGCTTCGCCCATGCGCGCCCCGTGCCCTGGAAGCTGCACCGCGCACACTTCCACCATGGGCCCGAGCAGCGCCTGCCACCCGGCGTAGGCCGCGGCGCTGCCACCGGCATAGGAAAAGCAATACAGTCGCATCAGCGGCGCCGCCTGTGGGTGCCGCACCAGCCATGGGCTTGCCATCATCATGTCACCTCCCGCTTGCCGTATTCGCTCAGAATGGCTCCGGTACCGCGTCGCCGACCAGTTTCATGCGCCCGTGCGCAATGAGGATCTCGCGCTTGCCGAACAGGCGCGCCGCATAGATATCCTCGTTGCGCAGTCTCTCGACAAGCAGGTTGCTCTCCAGGATGGGCTCCGACTCGTCATCGTAAGAAATGGACGAGATGAAGCGCAGGGCTGGCTCGGCGCCCATTGCATACACGAAGACCGAGTTGGGCTTGAAGCAGCTCACCAGCTTGTAGGCACGCTCGCAGTCCGAGCCGTTCAGGCGGCGCGACTGGTCCTGACTGCGGGTGAGCCCCTTTGTCAGGAAGCTGCCATACAGCCACGACATCGGCGCGCCGCGGCATTCCATGCCGATGAAGATGGTGTCGATCCGACCCAGCTTGTTGGCGATCAGGCGATACATATCGGTGTCGAGATTGTTCGAGTCGGCCAGGAACATGGTCGATGCGCCGTTGTCGCGGATCGCGTAGCCGAGCTTGCCGATGATGTTCATGTCGCCATGCTCGCCCAGGAAGGGCAGGCCGGTGATGGCGCCCTGCGGCAGCGCGATGCTCTCCAGTTCGCCCAATTCGATCACGTTCGGGAAACCGCAACTGTTCAGGATCATCTTGAGCGACGGGTCGGTAATGCCATTACCGCTGGTTTTCGGCACCACGATCGCGCCGATCCGGCTGCGGATCTGCAACAGCGTTTCGAACAGCACGTGGTCCGAATGGTTGTGCGTGAGTAGCACGTAGTCGATGCGCTCCGGTAGGTCCAGGTCACTGAACGAGGGAATGCCGTTGGCGTCGGCCGACGGGATGAACGGGTCGACCATGATCGACACGTTGCGGCTTTGGATCAGGGCCGACGCATGGGCGAAGTAGCGCACGCGCAAGCCGTCGCCGTCGAATTCGGCGCCCGGGTTGGCCGTGCGCGGCTGCTCCGTCACCAGGTGCTCGAGCTGCTCTGGACCGCAGGCGCCATTGCTCAGTTTGCCAACGAGCGCGGCCAGCGCATCGAATTCGATCGGTTCATGCTTGGCCGCCATCAGCGTGTCGACGTCCCTGCTGGCAAACGGCACCTGTAGCACGAAGCCCGGATCGCCCGCGAAGCAAGGGGTCGACAACGCGAACGGACGATTGTCCATGTCGGACTGGATCAGGCGCAGGCTTTGGAAACGGTCGGTGCTGAACTTCTCGTACACCAGCGCTTCGATGAGGCGCAAAGCGGGGCGGCTGCGGATATCGTAGGTCAGTTCGGTAATGCCGCGCAGCTCGGACGGCAGGTCGGCGTACAGCGGTTCGACCGAGCTGCCGTCGAGCGCGTTGAGACGATCGTGGAACGCGAACACCTGGTTTGCCAGTCCGCTCAGTTCCGCCAGCGAGGCACGGGTATCGCGGGCGAACTGCTCGACGTTGGCGACATCGCCCTGGTAGTTGATGAAAGGGCCGCCGATCAGCGACGGATCGCGCGCGGCATTGATGTGCACCTGCGGCGACTTGACATACGACTCGAGCAGCTTCAGGTGATTGTTATTGGTGATCATGCCCAGCGTCGGCGGATAAATCAGGAAGGGCCACGCATACCAGCCATTGACGCGAGGTTCGAATGCGATATCACTGCGGAAAAGTACTTTGCGGGACATGTCTTGTTCTCCAACGAATAATCGATTGTTTGTTGTCGCTGCATGTGCCCCTCGGCGCATGCAGCGCGGTCTCATTGCATTTCAGCCGCGCAGCGCCAGCGCCGGCCGCAAGCCCACCGCCGCCAGCGTGTGGCGCAGTGCCGCCAGTGCCGCCATCAGCGCCGTGACCAGCACCGCCGCCAGCAGCGGCCAGGCCCCCACCGGCGCGCGTTCCACGTAACCGTCCAGGTATTGGGAGCTGGCCAGCCACGCCAGTGGCACGCCAATCACGAAGCCCATGCCCAGCAGCGCGCCGAATTCGCGCGCCAGCACGCCGGCAATGGCACCGTTACCGGCGCCGTGCAGCTTGCGCAGCACGATTTCGCGGGTCTTGATGCGCACCGTATAGGCGGCCAGCGAATACACGCCCAGCCCGGCGAGCAACAGCGCCATCACGCTGGCTGCGGTGATCAGGCCGCCGACCATCCGGTCCTGCTTGTAGTGCTCGGCCAGGTAGGCATCGACCGTATCGACCGCCGCCACGTCCTGGGCGAACTGGCCGGCCCACGCGGCCTGCAGCGCCTTGCGCGCCGCCGCCACGTCGCTCACCCGCATGGTCAGCACGGCGCCTGGGCCGAACTGGCCGTCGTTCATGAAGAACATCTGGGCACCGGCTTCTGCGTGTGCGGTTTCCTGGCGCACACGCTCGATCACCGCCGCCACCCTCACGAACTTGCCGTCGCTGCCCTTCAGGCTCGCGCCGATGGCGTCCTGGACATTGGCAAAGCCAAGCTGGGTGGCGCCGGTACGGTCCAGCACCACCGACTTGTCGCCGGACGCCGCCGCAGCCGTGCCGGCAGCTTCCGCAGGCGCCGCCGGGGTAAGCTGTCCGGCCAGCAGCGTGATGTCGTAGACTTTGAAGAAGGCCGCGTCCACCGAGTTCAGGCGGATCAGCACCGGATTGGGATTGCTGCCGGTGGTGAACGCATCGTTCTGGCCGGCCGGGTTACGGCCCGGCACATCGTCACTCCAGGCCGCGCCGCTGACGCCCGGGACGCGCAACATCGCCTCGCGCAGCAGCGTGGCCGCCTGCGGCGTGGCCGTGGCCGGCAAGGTCACCGCCAGCAAGCCTTCGGTGCGGAAGCCGCGGTCGAGATGGCGCACGAAATGGCTCTGCCACATGATCAACAGCGCCACCGCCGACAGCGTGATGGCGGCGCCGAACTGCAGCGCCGTCATCGCGCGCCGCACCCAGCGCCCGCTCGCGTTTTCGCTGTGGTTACGACCGGCCAGCGACGCGGCGCAGCGAATCCCGAGCGCGATCCGGGCCGGGTACAGGCCGGTCGCCAGGCCCAGCGCCACGCAGCCGGCGAGCAGCCCCAGCAGCATGCCCGGGGAGAATAGCCGATTGTCGAAGCGGTAATTCAGCAGTTCACCGAAGCCCGGCGCCAGCAGGTAGGCGATCAGCACCCCGATGACGCCGGCCAGCATGGCCACCACCATCGATTCGCCGATCAGCTGGCCGGCCAGCCGCGCCGGGCTGGCGCCAAGCGCCTTGCGCACGCCGATCTCGCGCTGGCGCGCCAGCGTGCGCACGGTGGTCAGGTTGACGTAGTTGACACTGGCCAGTGCCAGCATAGCCAGCGCCGCCGCCGCCAGCGCGCCGTACAGCAGGCGCCTGGCGCCGCTGCCCGCGCCGTGCCACGCCATCTGGTCCATCGGCATGGCGCGCAGGAAGGCCACCTTGCGGCCGTTGGCGATCCAGCCCGGCGGCACTTCCCTGATCACCGGCGAATGGTCGAACAGGGTCTGGGCAATGGCGCCCAGCTGCTCGGCACTGGCGCCCGGAGCGAGGGTCGCGTACACCCGGCCCGACAGCGCAAACCAGCCTTCGCGTTCCTCCTGCCCGAGCGCGTTGAGGACCGAGTTGAACGGTGCCAGCGCCTCGAACTGCAGCGCGCTGTTGCCGCCCTGGCGCGGCAGCACCGCGGCCACCGTGACCGTCTTGCCGCCCACGGCCAGTTGGCGCCCCAGCACGTCGCTGCGGCCGAACAGGCGCTCGGCCGCCGACGCCGTCAGTGCCACGCTGTCCGGACGGGTCAGCGCGGCGGCCAGGTCGCCGGCATTGCTGCGCAGGCCAAACATGGGCGCCAGGTCGGCATCGGCAAACACCATGTCGAGCCTAACCACCTGCTCGCCCGCCTTGGCCGAGACAGCGGTCTTGAGCGCGCGTGCCGACTGCGCGATCGGCGCCCTGGCGTCGCGCAGGGCATCGCGTAGCACGAATGGCGCCCCGCCCGTCCAGTCGATCTTGCGGTCGGGGATGTTGGGCTTGAAGTCCATCGCCACCAACCGGTCCGGCCGGGCAATCTGCGATTCAGGGAACATGGCGTCGGCCACCAAGCCCATGATCAGGTAGCTGCACGCCACGGCCATGGACAGGCCCAGCACCACGATGGCCGAATAGACCGGGGTCGCCGCCAGCTGCTGCCAGCCGGTGCGCACGTCACTGAGCTTGATCATCCGACCCTCCGCAGCGTCACGCCATCGCTGACCACGCGGCCATCGAGCAGGTTGATCACGCGGTCGGCCTGGTGCGCATGCTCGGGCGAGTGGGTGACCATGACCAAGGTGGTGCCTTCGTCGTTCAGTTCCTGCAGGATACGCATGACTTCGTCGCCATGCACGCTGTCGAGGTTGCCGGTCGGCTCGTCGGCCAGCAGCAGTGCCGGACGGGTGACGATGGCGCGCGCGATCGCCACGCGCTGCTGCTGACCGCCCGACAGCTGCGACGGCTTATGGCCGGCACGGTGGCGCACGCCCAAACGCGTCATGGCCGCTTCTACGCGGGCCTTGCGCTCGGCCTCCGGCAGATCGCCGTATTCGAGGGCCAGCGCGATGTTCTGCTCCACGCTGAGCTCATCAATCAGGTTGAAGTTCTGGAAAATGAAGCCGACCTGGCCGCGCCGCAGCTTGTTGAGCTCGCGCTCGCTGGCGCCGCCCACGTTGCTGCCCAGGAAACGCATCTCGCCGCTGTCCGCGGCGTCGAGCAGGCCGAGGATCGACAACAGGGTCGACTTGCCGCAGCCCGAGG
>JAKOOD010000702.1 GCA_022701635.1 Burkholderiaceae bacterium
AATTCCCGGTCGATTACATCAAGATCGACCGCTCCTTCCTGCACGACGTCAGCGACGGCGATACCGTCATCACGCGCGCCATCATCGCGCTCGGCCACAACCTGAAGCTGAAGGTGATCGCCGAGGGGGTCGAGACGCGCGAGCAGCTGGCCTTCTTGCGCGACCACGGCTGCGACGAGATGCAGGGCTTTTATTTCAGCCCGCCGGTGTCGCAGAAGCGGCTGGAGCGCATGGTCGGGAGCGATGCGCGCCTGGCCGACTAGAGTTTCATCTCCAGGTTCAGCCCCACCCGCGGCGAACCCGGGCTGAGGCCGATCTCGCGCGAGGTCCCGCTCGCATCCTCGTAGATGCGGTCCGACGCGTTGTCCATGCCGAGCAGGTTGTTCACCGACAGGCGCAGCTGGTACTGCGGGTTCAGCTTCCACAGCGCAAAGGCATCGAGGTCGCGCCGCGTTTGCTGGTGCTGGCTCTGCGCTTCCGAGATGCGCACCCAGCCGCCCTGCTGGTAAGCCAGGCTGGCGCCCATGCTCAGGTCACCCTTGCGCCAGTCGATGCCGACGTTGGCCGACATCGGGGTCTGGGCGTCGAGCCGGTTGCCCGGCCCCGGCACCGAAGCCACGTCCGACCAGTTGCGGGTCACGGCCGCGCGCAGGTCGAAGGCGGCCGCCGCTTCCATCAGCAGCTTGCCCGGCAGCTTGAGCTCGGCCTCGAAGGAACGGACCAGGGCGTCGCCGTCGTTGACCGGGCGATACACCCAGCGGCCGTCGGGATCGAGGTCGAGGCGGGTGCGGATGTAATCGGTGATCTCGCGGCGCGAGGCGCTGGCCGAGAACATCGCCCCTTGCGGCAGGAAGTGCTCGTAGGTGAGGTCGAGGCCTTTGGCCAGTTCGGGCTGCAGCGCCGGGTTGCCGGCGGAATCGGCATTGAAGCGCGTGTTCAGCGCCGATTCGTAGCGGCGCGCGGTCAGCTGGTCGATGGTCGGCGCCTTGTAGGTGCGCGTCAGGGCCAGGCGCAGCTGGCGGCCGTTGGCCTTGCCGTCCGTCCCGAAAAACTTGTACAGCGCCTGGGCCACCGGGCTCAGGACGTGGCTGTTGGAACGCGTCGGCGCCAGGCCGGACGCCTCGCTGTCGATCCTGACGCCCTCCCAGCGTCCGCCCAGGTAGAGCGACATCTGCCTGTCGATGCTCCACTCGTCCTGTAGGTAGCCGGCCAGGCGCGTGATCTTCGGCGAGAAGGTTTCGATCACGTGGGTCGAGGTCGGGATAACCCCGGCCGCCCCCAGCGTTTCGTTGCGGTCGCGCACCTCGTCGCTGGTCTGGACGCTGGTATCGAAGCCGCTCGTCAGCGCATGGCCATCGCCCAGCGAGCGCGCATACTTGCCGCGGAAACTGCTGCGGCGGCCGTCCGTCTCGCTGTCCCAGTCGCGCAGGAAGCGCAGCGCGCGCCCGGCCGTGTACTGGTCGTTGTCGGCGTCGCTGGTGTTGCGGCTGCGTTCGGTCGACAGGGTCAGGTCCAGCTTGCCGCCGGCCAGCTTGGCCACCCAATTGCCCTCGACCCGCTGCATGCGGCTGCTGGTCGGGGAACGCTGGTAGTACTCGACGTAGTCCGGGTCCGGGAAGGTACCCACCAGGTTGGTGTTGAAGGACGTCCCGCCCCAGGCCGAGCGGGTCGCCTGCAGCCCCGCCGACAGGTTCAGCTCGTCGCCGTTCTCCAGCTTCCATGACAGGCGCGGGAACAGCCCGATGCCGCGGTAGTTGCCCGAACCCGCATACGGCGTGTCGCGTGCCTGCACCAGGGTGCCGTCGGGCGCATAGAAGTAGTCGGCGCTGCGGTTGGTGAAGGCGTTCTCGCCGGCGTACAGGCTGCCGTTGAGGAAGTAGGACAGGTTCCCCTTGCGGTCGCCCAGCGTGCCGCCGGCGTTCAAATTGCGGCTCTCCTGCGAGCGCAGGACGCTCAGGCGCAGGTCGCGCTGCGGCTTGCTGACGACCTTGCGCAGCACCACGTTGATGGTGCCGGCAATCGCCTGCATCGAGAACTCGGCGCTGGCGGCGCGCACGATCTCGATCCGCTCGATCTGGTCGGGCGTCAGTGCATCCAGCGAAAAGCCGGGCGGCGGTCGATCGCCGTTGACCAGGATCTGGGTGTAGCCGGCGCCCAGGCCGCGCATGCGCAGGGTCTTGCCGGTGACCGTGACACCGGGCGCGCGCTTCAAGACGTCGAAGATGTTGTCGTCGCCGTACTTGCGGATCTCGTCGGCGCTCAGCACCGTCTTGCTGGCGGTGTCGTCGCGGCGCGCGTCGTAGCTGGCGGCGGCGCCTGTCACCTTGACGGTCTGGATGGCTTCCTTCTTCGTCGGCGTGGTCTCGGTGGTGACCGGCTTGTCGGCAGGTGCCGCATCGGCCGGCGCTGCGGATTGCGCCAGCGCGGCGACCGGTGCGACCAGTAGGAAGGGAACGGCGGCGCGGACGTAGCGGAATCGATGACGTGGCATTGCGGGCATGGGCAGGATGGATGGGCCGGAACGCCCAACACGATACCAGCAATATTGCACCAGCAACACGCAAAATTGTGAAAATAATCATTCAGCAGAGACACATTAAATCGATTGCATGTAACGACTGTTTCATGTAACGTTCGTTTCATGGACAAAAGAAACGAGTTGCGCGACAAGGCGCTGGAATACTTCCTGGACCACGGGCTGGCCGAACTGTCGCTGCGCCCGCTGGCGGAACAGATTGGCACCAGCGCGCGGCTGCTGATCTATCACTTCGCATCGAAGGAAAACCTGATTGCCACCGTGATGGCGCACGCGCGTAGCCGCGTACAGGAGTCGGTCATCGGGATGATGCGGGCGTCGCAGGGCCGGGCCGACATGGCCTCGGTGTGGGGATGGGTGAGCGACCGCGAGAACCTGCGTTACGTGCGCCTGCTGTTCGAAGTGCAGGTACTGGCGCTGCAACATCCCCAGGTGTATGCGCAGTACCTGTCCGATACCAGCGCCAGCTGGCTGGAACTGATCGAACAAGGCATTCCCGCATCCGCCGAGCGCCGCACGATTGCCACCCTGTGCAGTGCGGTGATCGACGGCCTGGTGCTCGACTACATGAGCACAGGCGAACTTGACCGTACCAGCGCCGCACTGCACTTCTTCGTATCGCTGCTGAGCCGCTACCACACCACACCCCCCAACCACCAGGAGCCACCGACATGAGCCGTCCCGATACCGCATCGCCAGGTGTTTTCAATGCGCAGACCCCTCCACCGGCCTTGCTGGCGCCCCGCCGGCATACCTGGACGCTGTTCGGGATCGTCGCGGTCCTGACCATCCTCGGCGCCCTCAACGACAGACACGACCTCACCGCGCAGCAGGCCCCCGATGCGGCGCGCATGATCAAGACCGACCTGTTCATGATCGCGGTCCTGTGGTTCTGGGTGCTTTTCGTCTACAAGGGCATGCGCGAGCGCGGGCGTTCCATCCGCGAATTCTTCGGACCGGCGTCGTTCACGCCCGGCCGCCTGCTTGCCGACGCCGGCTGCGGCGTCCTGGCGATTGCGCTCGTGTATATCGGTTCGCTCAGTATCGACCTGCTGGTGCCGGAGCGCGCCGGACTGTCCAACAACCCGATCCTGTCCGCGACGCCCGACGGCCTGGCCGCAAGCCTGGTCTGGATCGGCCTGTCCCTGAGTGCCGGCATCTGCGAAGAGATCGTGTTCCGCGGCTACCTGCAACGCCAGCTTGCCACCCTGACCGGCAAGATCGGCCTGGCGATCCTGATCCAGGCCGCCGTGTTTGCCGTCGGCCACGCCTACGAAGGCCCGGCTGCGGTGCTGCACATCGTGTTGCATGGCCTGGTGCTGGGGGTGCTGGCGTATTGGCGCGGGAATATCCGTGCCGGCATCGTCCAGCATGCCGGCTGGGATCTGCTGGTCGGGTTCGGCCTGCTATAAATCTTCATGCTTGCGCCGCCGTGCGGTAACGGCGAGAATTGTCTGACAACCGATAATTCTCGTCGGGACCGCCCGTGGAAGACAGCACCGCCGGCACCGCGCCGCAGCTCAGCAAGCACCGCATCGAAGCCCTGGTCGACGGCATCTTCGCGGTGGCGATGACCCTACTGGTGATCGAA
>JAKOOD010000694.1 GCA_022701635.1 Burkholderiaceae bacterium
CGCCTCTCAGGCATTCGCCTTCTTCGGCGGCAGCGGCGCCTCCTGCGCCACCAGGCCTTCGATCCGCAGTTCTTCCCAGAACGCGGGCGCGATGTCGATGTGCATCAGCGTGGCATTGCGCTTCAAATGCTCCGGGCTGCTGGCGCCGGGAATCGTCGCCGCCACGACCGGATGCGCGACACCGAACTGCAGCGCCGCCGCAGCCAAGTCGACGCCATGGTTGGCCGCGATCTGGCGCAGGCGCTCGCGCTTCTGGATCTGTTCCTGTTTCGCCGGCAGGTAGTCGTAATGCGATCCGCCCGCCAGGAAGCCCGAGTTGAACGGGCCGCCCAGTACCACGTGGGCACCGCGCGCGGCGCACAGCGGGAACAGTTCCTGCAGCGGCGTCTGTTCCATCAGCGTGTAGCGTCCGGCCAGCAGGAAGATGTCGGGATCCGACAGCTTCAGCGCGCGCAGGCAGGGTTCGATCGTGTTCACGCCCAGGCCCCAGCCCTTGATGACGCCTTCCTCGCGCAGCTTGACCATGCCTTCGAAGGCGCCGCCCGGCCCGGCCGCGATCTGGAAGTAATGTTCGAACTGGTCGCCCAGCGCTTCCGGCGACAGGTCGTGCACGTAGGCGATGTCGATATGGCCGAGCGCCAGGCGCTGCAGGCTGTCCTCGACCGAGCGGCGCACGCCGTCGGCGGTGTAGTCGAGCACGCGCTTGAAGGGCAGGGCGTTGACGAAGGGTGCGGCGATCTCGCCCGGATGCTGGGGATGCAGCAGGCGGCCGACCTTGGTCGACAGCGTGTACTGGTCGCGCGGACGGGCGCGCAGGGCGGCGCCGAAGCGGTGCTCGGACATGCCGGCGCCGTAGTGCGGCGCGGTGTCGAAGTAGCGGATGCCGGCTTCCCAGGCAGCGTCGACGGTGGCCTTGCCGGCTTCGTCGGTGGTGGTGTGGTACATGTCGCCGAGCCCGGTGCCGCCCAGGCCCAGGCGCGTGATCGGTTGGTAGCGCTGGTTCACTGTTGGTCCTTTCCTGTTCGTGGATGACCCATGCTACACCGGCCGGGCGCGACGCATGGTTCGCTTCAATCGATTACACTGCGCGGTCGATTGATGACGACCTGAGCAACATCCGTGCAGCAAGTAACCCATTTCTCTTCTTCATCGCTAAGCAAGGCGCGCCTCGGCGCCATGACGGTATTGTTCGTCAATGGCGTCATCTACGCCTCCTGGGGTACGCACGTGCCCACCATCAAGGACAAGTTCGACCTGTCCGACGCCAAGCTGTCGTTGTCGATGCTGGCGGTGGCGCTGGGCGGCATCCTGATCATGGCCTGGGCCGGGCGCTGGATCGCGCGCGTGGGCAGCGCTTCGGCTTCCGTCAAAAGTGCGCTCTTGCTGTCGCTCGCCGCCTTTGGCATCCTGTTGATGCCGCAGTATGCGCTGCTGCTGTTCTGGCTGGCGCTCTACGGTGCCATGTCGGCGGTGAACGACGTCGCGGCCAATTCGCAGGGCGCGGTGATCGAGGCGGCGTTCGGGCGGCCGGTGATCGGCTCGCTTCACGGCAGTTTCAGCCTGGGTGGCATGTGCGGCGCGCTCGTGTCGAGCGGCTGGCAGGCGATGGGCTGGCCGAACCAGTGGCACCTGGGCGTGGTATGCGCCTGCTGCGCGGCGCTGATTTGGTTGACGTCGGGCTGGCTGTTGCCGGAGTCGAGCGCGCATGCGCATCAGGCCGCTCCGGACGCGCAGGCCGCTCCGGATGCGCAGGGTGCGCAGGGTGCGCAGGGCGATGCGCCGGTGCCCGGGCAGGATCATGCCTTGCCGCAGGCTCTCAAGCGCAAGCTGGTGGTGCTGGGCTGCCTGGCCTTCCTGGCGCTGATCGTCGAGGGCGCGATGTACGACTGGAGCGCGGTCTACATGCGCGAGGTCGCGCTGGCCGGTGGCGGCTTCGTCAGCGCCGGCTATGCCGCGTTCTCGGTCGGCATGGCCGTCGGACGCTTCAGCGGCGACCCGGTGCGTGCGCACTTTTCCGAAGGCGCGCTGGTCGTGGCCAGCTGCGCCCTGTCGTTCGCCGGGCTCGGCCTGGCGCTGCTGCTGCCGGGCGTGTGGACGGCGCTGGCCGGCTTCCTGCTGTGCGGCCTGGGCACCGCCAACATCATCCCGGTGATGTTCTCGTCGGCCGGACGCATGGCGCTGGCCAGCGGCGGCTCGGCCTCGAACGGCCTGGCGGTGACGACGCGCCTGGCCTACATGGGCTTGCTGATCGGCCCGGTGATCGTCGGTTTCATCGCGCAGCGCTTCGATCTCCGTCGCGCGATCGCCACCACACCCAGCAGGCTGAGTGCGAGCGCGGCCTCGTCGCGCCGGGTCTTCAGTTTCGGCCGCTGAGGGAGCGACCGCTTCGGCGGCTTGCTTGTCAGCCGCCGAATCCGCCGCCACCTCCACCGCCGCCACCGCCGCCGCCGCCGCCACCGCCTCAAGCGCCGCCGCCCCAGCCACCACCGCCGTCGCCGCCGTTCCCGAAGCCGCCCCCGCCATCCCCACGGCCGCCGCCGCCATCGCCGCGGCCGCCCGGCCCGCGGAACATGCCGCGCCCGCCGTTGCGGACCCGCTCGTCGCCGGTCACGCCGCCCCAGCGGTACACGAAGCCGAGCGAGACGATGCGCGGCTGGGTGGTCGATATCGCGTGGTAGCGCAGCTGTTCGTTCTCGATGAAGGTCTCGGTGCTGCCCGAGCGGAACAGGTTGTTCACGTTCAGGTTCATGCTCAGGCGCGGCGAGAACTGGTGGCGCCACGACAGGTTGGTGGTCGTGAAGCCGCCGTTGGTCCCCTGGCCGTTGAGCGACTGGCCCTGGTGGTTGACGTTCAGCTGCAGCGATTCGGCGCCGATCTGGTAGGCCAGGCGCAGCTTGGTGTTTTCCTGGTGGTTCTTTTGCTCGAACGGCGCCGCGTTGATGTCGTAGTTCGAGATGCGCAGGCGCTTCTGGTTGGACAGGGTGATGCCCAGGTTGGCCGACAGGCCGCTGATGAACAGCTTGCGCACGTTGAACCAGGTGTCGATGCCGGTCGCATCGTTGGCGCCGAAGTTGATCGGCGAGGTGACGATCACGTTCGGGTCGGTGGCCAGCGGATAGCTGCGGTTGCCGATCACCGGGGCTTCGCGCCGCTTGAACAGGGTAAAGCGGGCATCCACGAAGTCGAAGAAGCGCTCGTTGTAGGCCAGTTCGATCAGGTCGTTGTTCACCGGCTGCAGGTTGGGATTGCCCTGCACCGCGCTGAAATCGCTGACATACACCAGGTTCGGGTTCAGGTCGCGCTCGTTGGGGCGGGCGATGCGGCGCGCCAGGCGCAGCTGCAGTTGGGAGGTAGCGCTCAGGTCCTGGGTCGCATACAAGCTCGGCAGCCAGTTCATGTAGTGATACTTGTCTTCCTCGTTCAGCAGCGGCTGGCGCACCTCGAGTGCGGTGTACTCGCCGCGCAGGCCGGCCTTCACCTGCAGCTTGGAGAAGAAGGTGGTGCTCAGGGTGGCGTAGAGGGCGGCGTTGCGGTCGTCCGAGCGGAACTGGCTGATCCGGCTCGGCACCGGTTCGTATGCGCCGCTCGCCGGATTGACGGCAAGGTAATCGGTGCCGTTGTCGTTGCGGCTGTCCGCGAGCTTGCCGCCGGCCGCCAGCGACCAGCTGTCCCAGATCCGGTTGGTGTAGTCGAGCGAGATGTCGAGGATGTGGTTGTTGCGCGCGGTCTCGCTGTGGTTGTCGGTGACGTAGCGCGCCGGGAGCAGGCGGTAGTCGTAGAACCTGTCGGTTTCCTGGTCGTTGCTTTGTCCGGTGTAGCGCAGGTCGAACTTCAGTTCTTCGCCCGGTTCGCCGCTCTTGTGGCTGTAGGAGGCGCCGAGGCCGAAGTTCTGCGACGGCGATGCGCTGTGCGCGCGGTTGCCGTAGTCGGCGCTCGCGACCATGCCCGGGCCGAACAGCTGGGTGCTGCCGGCGCTGTCGGTGTCGGCCTGGCGCTTCGAGTAGCTGACCGTGGCGCCGGCCTGGTCGCGCTGGCCGACGTTGTAGGTGAAGGTCGAGGCGAAGCCGACCGCTTTCGATGTATTCCTGCGCTCGGTGGCCGAATTGTTGGCGCCGATGATGTTGTCAATGAGGTCGCCGCTGGCCGGATCGAGGTCTTCGCGCTGCGACTCGCGCCGGCTGCTGCCTTGCTGCTTGCGTACGTACAGGTTGCCGCTGATGGAATAGGGGCCGGCCGCGTATTCGCCGTTCATGCCGGCGTTGTAGCGGTCTTCGGTGCCCTTGTTCAGGTTCAGGTTGGCGCGCGAACCGGGTTTGCGGTTGCGCTTCAGGACCAGGTTGATGATCGGACCGCTGCCGCCTTCGTTGCCGAATTCGGCGCCGGGCACGTTGATCACTTCGATCGATTCGATGTTCTCGGCCGGGAAGGAATTCAGCGCGTCGCCGCGGTTCTGGCCCTGGAACTGGGCGTCGCGCTTGCCGTTGACCATGATCTGCACGTTCTGGTTGCCGCGCAGTGCCACGGTGCCGTCCTGGTCGACGGTGACCGACGGCACGTTGTTGAGGACGTCGGAAGCCGAGGCATTGCTGACGCTGATGTCGTTCTTCAGCTCGTAGACGTCGCGGTCGACCTTGTTGGTCGGGCGCGCTGCAACCACCTCGACGGTGGCCATGTCGTCGTCGGCGCCGGCCGCCGGTGCCGGTTTGTCCGCGCGCGTGGCCGGGCCGGTGCCGGTGCTGGCCGTGCCGCCTGGCGCGGCGGGCGTGGCGCCGCTCCCCGCCGGCTGGGCCGGCGTAGCGACGCCCGACGCGGTGCCCTGGGCTTGCGCAGCCGGGCGCTTCGGCGGCGGCGTCTGCGGCGCGGCGGTCTGGGCAAGCAGCGGTGGCGCAACGAAACAGCCCAGCAGCAGCGCAGGCAGGACTTTGCGCGTCAGGACACCTGGGCCGGCGGCAGGTCCGGCGGCGGAACGGTTGTGAGTCATGAGGGAGATCGATCGCAAGGTTGTTGTGACTTTGTATTCCCGGCAGGGACTGCCGATGTTCCAACTTAACGCGGATGGGCCCGCCAGGATGACAGGCGGGCAAAAGAATCACTCAATTGATCAAGCGTAAATACGGTCCGGCAGGGACAAACACGTAGGCGATCTTCGGAGCGAGGTGAAGAAAGACGTATTTTATTCGGTATGACGGGGCGAATATTCATGGTGCGCCCAGCAGGATTAATGATTCAAGGCTAATATGCTTGGTTTTATAGTTATCGCGTGCGACCCCGCCGGGTCCGCCGCGGCGCGTGCCGCTGCTCAAGCAGCAGCCGGCACACGGCACAGGAGAATAGTATGACGACCGAAAGCAGCCTGAACGACAGCAAAGACACCCAGTTGCGCGCCGATGCGCTGGAATACCACCGCAGCCCGACGCGCGGCAAGATCGAAGTGGTGGCGACCAAGCCGCTGTCGAACCAGCGCGACCTGTCGCTGGCCTATTCGCCGGGCGTTGCCTACGCGTGCGAAGAAATCGCCGCCGATCCCGCCATGGCCGCCGAATACACGTCGCGCGGCAACCTGGTCGCCGTGATCTCGAACGGCACCGCCGTCCTCGGCCTCGGCAACATCGGTCCGCTGGCTTCGAAGCCGGTGATGGAAGGCAAGGGCTGCCTGTTCAAGAAATTCGCCGGCGTCGACGTGTTCGACCTGGAGCTGGCCGAGAACGACCCCGATAAACTGATCGAAGCGATCGCGATGCTCGAGCCGACCGTCGGCGGCATCAACCTCGAAGACATCAAGGCGCCGGAATGCTTCTACATCGAGAAGAAGCTGAGCGAGCGCATGAACATTCCGGTCTTCCACGACGACCAGCACGGCACCGCGATCATCTCGAGCGCGGCGCTGCTGAACGCCCTGAAAGTGGTCGGCAAGGAGATCGGCCAGGTCAAGCTGGTGGCCTCCGGCGCCGGCGCCGCCGCCATCGCCTGCCTCGACATGATGGTCAGCCTGGGCGTCGACCAGGCCAACATCTACGTCACCGACTCCAAGGGCGTGATCTGGCAGGGCCGCGAAGCCAACATGGAAGCCAACAAGGCGCGCTACGCGCAGGATACGTCGGCACGCACCCTGGCCGACATCGTGACTGGCGCCGACGTGTTCCTGGGCTGCTCGACCGCCGGCGTGCTCACCGCCGACATGGTCAAGACGATGGCCGACAAGCCCGTGATCCTGGCGCTGGCCAATCCGGAACCCGAGATCCGTCCGGAAGTGGCCAAGGCCGCGCGTCCCGACGTGATCATCGCCACCGGCCGTTCGGACTACCCGAACCAGGTCAACAACGTGCTGTGCTTCCCGTACATCTTCCGCGGCGCGCTCGATTGCGGCGCGACCCGCATCACCACCGAGATGAAGCTGGCCTGCGTCACCGCGATCGCCGACCTGGCCGAAGCCGAAGCCAACGATGCCGTCGCCGCCGCCTATGCCGGCGAAGACCTGAGCTTCGGTCCCGACTACATCATCCCGAAACCGTTCGACCCGCGCCTGATGGGCGTGATCGCGCCGGCCGTGGCCAAAGCCGCTGCCGAATCGGGCGTGGCCACCCGTCCGATCGAGGACATGGACGCCTACCGCGACAAGCTGGGCCAGATGATCTACCACACCGGTTTCTTCATGAAGCCGGTGTTCGCCAAGGCCAAGGCCAACCCGCGCCGCGTCGCCTACGCCGAAGGCAGCGACCAGCGCGTGCTGCGCGCGGTGCAGACCGTGGTCGACGAGGGCATCGCCCAGCCGGTGCTGATCGGCGCCGCGGCGGACGTCGAGAAAGCGATCAAGCAGTCGGGCCTGCGCCTGAAGCGCGACGTCGACTACACCCTGGTCGAGGCCGAGGCCGACACCACCCTGCAGGGCACGCGCCTGCTCAAGGACGGCACCGTCGACGCGCTGATCTGCGGCATGCAGGGCAACTACGACAGCCACCTGGTGCACGTGCAGAACGAGATCGGCACCGCCCCGGACGCCGGCGTGCTGGCCGCGATGAACGCGCTGGTGCTGGACAAGCACACCCTGTTCATCACCGACACCTACGTCAACGATGCGCCCTCAAGCGAGGAACTGGCGTCCATCACCCGCCTGGCGGCCGAGCACATGCGCCACTTCGGCATCGAGCCGAAGGCCGCGCTGCTGTCGCACTCGATCAACGGTTCGTCCGAGCGCCCGTCGGCCCGCCGCATGCGCGAAGCGGTCGCGCTGCTGGCCCAGGACGCGCCCGAGCTGGACGTGATCGGCGAAGTGCACGGCGACGCCGCGCTGTCGGAAGACATCCGCCGCCTGTACCTGCCGGAAGGCGGCTTCCACGGCAGCGCCAACCTGCTGGTGATGCCGTCGCTGGACGCGGCCAACATCCTGTTCAACGTCCTGAAGGTCGCGGCCGGCAAGGGCGTGACCGTGGGCCCGATCCTGCTGGGCGCGGCCAAGCCGGTGCACATCCTGAGCCCGAGCGCGACCGTGCGCCGTATCGTCAACATGACGGCCCTGGCCGTGGCGGACGTGCGCTGATCCTGCCACCAGCTCGTCATTCCCGCGAAGGCGGGAATCCATACCGAGGCGCGGAATCCGGAGACTTGGCAGCGTCGCTGAAGCTACCGCGTGCCAATGCTCGGTATGGGTTCCCGCTTGCGCGGGAACGACGTGCATAGGTAGCAGGTCCCAGACACGACAGTTCACGAATCCAACCGTCACGCCCCCTCGTCAAGGCGTGATCTATAATCGGAATATGTACAAGACGACAAGACACTGGGCAAAGTACGCCTGGATCGCCTGCCTGGCGATCCTGTTCAATGCCCTCGTCCCTGTCGTCTCGCACGCCATCAACGCCTCCTCGCCGGCGTCGAGCATCACGATGGAAGTCTGTACCGCCATGGGCATCGAAATGCTGCCGATGGCGCTGCCCGACGACGACGGCAAGCAATCCTCCGACAAGCTCATCAAGAGCCTGACGCACTGCGGCTATTGCGCCACCCACGCCGCCTCGTTCGGCCTGCCGCCGCAGCCGCCGGCCGTGTTCGCCGTCATGGGCGGGCACGACGTGTTCCCGCCGCTGTACTACACCGCACCGCGCGCGCTGCCGACCTGGTCGCCCGCGCAGTCGCGGGCGCCGCCTGTGACCCTCTGAACCGCCGCGGCCCGCGCCGCATCCCCGAGCATCGACGATTCGCCATGCGCGCGTGCATATGCACATGCGCACGCCGGCGCGAGCTCGTTCATCAGAGTCACAGGAACCACCATGCAAACAATCCGCACAACGCTGGCGCTGACCGCGCTCGCCACGGCCGTCGCATCGGCCTTCGCCCAAGACGCCACCCCCGAAGACACGTCCCCGGTGCGCAACCTCGGTACCGTCGTCGTCACCGGCAGCAACCCGACCTCGCTGCCGACCCAGATCCCGACCACGATCGAGGGCGTCAGCCGCGAAGAGATCGCGCGCAGCATTAACGCCTTCGATGCCGAAGACGCCTTGAAATATCTACCGAGCCTGCTGGTGCGCAAGCGCTATATCGGCGACTACAACCACGCGGTGCTGTCGACGCGCGCGTCCGGCACCGGCAACAGCGCGCGTTCGGCCGTGTACGCGGACGGCATCCTGCTCTCGAACTACCTCGGCAACGGCGCCAGCTTCGCGCCGCGCTGGGGCATGGTCAGCCCGGAAGAGATCGAACGCGTCGACGTGCTGTACGGCCCGTTCTCGGCGGCCTACGGCGGCAACTCGGTCGGCGCCGTGGTCGACTATGTCACGCGCATGCCGACGCGCTTCGAGGCCCACGCAAAATTCTCCTACGCGCGCCAGCCTTTCGCGCTGTACGGCACCGATACCACCTACAGCGGGCGCCAGGGCAGCATCGCGCTGGGGAACCGCGCCGGGCGCTGGTCGTGGTACCTGGACGTCAGCCGTGCAGACAGCGAAGGCCAGCCGCTGACCTTCCCGACGCGCTACCCGACCGCCGCGGTCTCCAGCGCCGGCACGCCGGTCACCGGCGCGGTGGCGGGGCAGGACCGGACGTACCGCGACTGGCTGATCCTCGGCGCCGCGACCCAGTACCACACGCAGCAGGACCACGTGAAGGCCAAGCTGGCCTACGATTTCTCGCCGACGCTGCGCGCCACCTACGTGTTCGGCTGGTGGAAGAACGATTCGCAGGGCCGCCCGCAATCGTACCTGCGCAATGGCGCCGGCCAGCCGGTCTACAGCGGCACGGTCAACATCGGCGGCCGCGCCTACACGCTGGCGCCGACCGACTTCAACCAGTCCAACGAAGCCCTGCAACACTACATGCACGGCCTCACCGTCAAGAGCCATACCAAAGGCGTGTTCGACTGGGAAATGGCGGCCAGCCTGTACGACTACGACCAGGACATCCTGCGCGCACCGACGATCGCCTTGCCGGCCGCGGCGGGCGGCGGTGCCGGGCGCATCGTGGACGCGGGCGGCACCGGCTGGAATACCTTCGCGGCCAAGGGCATCTGGCGCCCGGAGGGCATGCACGGCGCCCATATCGCCGAATTCGGCTACCAGCGCGAATCGTACAAATTGCGCAGCATCGAGAACGCCACCACCGACTGGATCAGCGGCGCGCCGGGCGCGCGCAACCAGGCCTTCAGCGGCCGCACCGGCATCGACGCCCTGTACGCCCAGGATACCTGGAAGCTCGCCCCTGGGTGGAAGACAGTGCTCGGCCTGCGCTACGAGCGCTGGCACGCGCGCGATGGCCGCACCTCGAACGCCACCAGCACGGTGGCCCAGGGCAGCCGCCACGACGCTTATTTTTCGCCCAAGGCGGCGCTGGCATTCCAGGCCAATGACGATTGGGTGCTGAAGGCCTCGCTGGGGCGCGCGGTGCGGATGCCGACCGTGTCCGAGCTGTACCAGGGCGGCGTCAACGGCGCCGGGGTCCTGATCAACAACGATCCGAACCTGAAGCCCGAGCGGTCCTGGACCGGCGAACTCACGGCCGAACGCAAACTCGAGGCGGGCCTGCTGCGCCTGACCGCCTTCGCCGAGCGCACCCGCGACGCGCTGTACTCGCAGACCAACGTGCTGGTCACGCCCAACGTCACCAATGTCCAGAACGTCGACCGGATCGCCACCCATGGCCTCGAGCTGGCCTATGCCGCCACCGACGTCGGCGTCGCCGGCCTGGACCTGAATGCCAGCGCTACCTGGACCGACTCGGCGATCGACAGGAACGACAAATTTCCGGCCAGCGTCGGCAAGCGGCAGCCGCGCATCCCCGACTGGCGCGCGACCGGCCAGGCCACCTATCGCATGAGCGACCGGCTGGCGGCGACGCTGGCGGCGCGCTACAGCGGACGCCAGTACTCGACGCTCGACAACACGGACCCGAACGGCTTCGCCTACCAGGGGACCAGCAAGTACTTCACGACCGACCTGCGGGTGACCTACAGGATCGACCGCCGCTGGAGCGTGGCGGCCGGCATCGATAACCTGAACGACTACAAGTACTGGAACTTCCACCCGTACCCGCAGCGTACCTATGTCGCCGAACTGAAGTTCGACCTGTGAGCATGACGATGAACACCCCGACCCTGGCCGCAAGGCGCCGCAGCCTGTTCTGGCGCATCCACTTCTGGGCGGCGCTGATCGCCTCGCCCTTCGTCCTGGTCGCCACGCTGACCGGAATGCTGTACATCTTCACGCCGCAGATCGAGGCCTACCTGTATGGCCACCTGGAGCGGGTGACGCCGCCATCCGGTGCCGCCATGCTGCCGCTCGACGCCATGGTGCTTGCCGCGCGCGGCGCGGTGCCGGCCGGCCTGGAGATCCAGTCCGTGCTGCCGCCGGCCGGCCCGCGGGATGCGCTGAAGGTCGGCTTCGGGCCGCCGTCGCGCGTCGCCGGCGAACATGCGAACCACGCGCCGGCAGCGGCAGGGGCAGCAGCACCAGCAGGGGCGGCGGCGCGGCCCGCAACCGACCTGGCCAAGCGCACCGTCTTCGTCGACCCCTACAGCGCCCGCGTGCTCGGCACCCAGGTCGACCAGGACCGTTTCAGCGAATGGGCGCGGCGCCTGCATTCGCGATTGTTGCAGGGCGAAGCGCTGCGCTGGATGATCGAGCTGGCGGCCAGCTGGATGCTGGTGATGCTGCTGACCGGCGTCTATTTATGGTGGCCGCAATCGAACCAACCGGCGCTCCCGCGCGCCGGCGTGCGCGGCCGCCAGGGCTGGCGCCAGTGGCACGCCTTCCTCGGCGTCGCGCTGGGCGTACTGAGCCTGGCGATGGTCTTGACAGGCATCACCTGGAGCAAGTACGCCGGCAACCAGGTCCGCGCCGTGCGCGACTGGGCCGGGCAGGCCTCGCCGCAGGTGCCGCCGCACCTGCACTCGATGCCGACCGGCGGCCCGCAGCTGAATTACCAGCAGGCCTGGCAGCGGGTGCAGGCGTTGGTGCCCGGCGTGCCGGTGGCCTTGACCCCGCCGCGCGGCCCGCACGGCTTGTGGCGCGCCGCGTCCGCCGATCGTCCGCATCCGGGCAATCGCTTCGAGCTGGTGCTGAACGCCTATGACGGCAGCGTGCTGTACCGGGCGGGCTGGGAACGCCAGACAGCCTTCGGCAAGGCCACCGCGGTCGGCATTCCCTTCCACCGCGGCGAGCTGGGCCTCTGGAACCAGGCGCTGCTGTTGGTGTTCGCGGCCGGCGTGCTGTTTTCGACGGTGTCGGGCTGGGTGATGTTCTTTAAGCGCCGCCGCGCCGGGCAGCTGGGCCTGCCGAAGCTGTTGCCGGGTGCCTGGCACACGGCGCCGCCGTGGGCGGTGGTGCTGGGAATCGGACTGTGCGTGCTGATGCCGTTGCTGGCGCTGAGCACGCTGGTGCTGCTGGCGCTGGAAATCGTGCTGGGACGGGCGCGCCTGCGCGCGCAGCCCGCTTAATTCCGCGGCTGCTGGCGCCGTTCGTGGTGGCGCCGTGCCTGCGGGTTGTCGACGGTGCGCAACAGGATGTCGGTGGGGACGTGGCAGCTTTCCAGGTAGCCGAGTGCGAACGTGAGCCCACGCGTCTCCGCCAGGAATAGCGCGTATTCGACAGTCATGCCAGTTTCTTCGTCGATTCTTCGTTGGGACATGGTTCCGCCTGTCAGTAAATGCGAATGCCAACACCACGAAGTGGCATTGCCATATTGCTATTCTATATTTACTGAACCAGGGGACGAAATGATTATGTTAACAATTGTTACGGCCGTGGCGGCGGATCCACAGCCGTATTTTTTAGAACAGTCGCGCTCTCAGCCGCGCTGTCAGCCGCGTGATCGGCGACGCATGGCCAGCAGGCCCGACATGCACAAGGCCGACAGCATCAGCGCCGCCGTCGACGGTTCCGGCACCTCGGCCGTGATCGAGAACGTATCGCCGGCGCGCAGGCCGGCCGTGCTCAGCAGCCAGTCGGTGGCGCCGGCTTCGCCGAGCGGATCGCCGAAGTGGAACTCGGCCCATTCCGGCGTCCTGAAGTCGATGCTGGCGTAGTCGCCGCCGTAGCTGACGCGGCCCAGTGTGCCGAAGGTCGGGGTGACGCTGCCGGCCCGGGCAAAGCGGATGCCTTCCAGGCGGAAGTCGAAAGCGGTCAGCGCGGCGCCGCTCAGGTTGCGCACGATGGCGTCCAGGCTCAGCGGGCCGAGCAGGTCGTCCGCCTCGAGCAGGAAGTCGAGGCGGGTCGACGCGAAGTGGTCGAGGTCGAGGTCGAACGAGACCGCGCCGGGCGTGCTGTAGTCGGCGACGGCATTGCCGCCGTGGACGCTGCTGCCGGTCAGCACGGCGGCGTGGCCGGCCGGCGACAGCGTGAGGGTGAAAACGAGGGCGCAGGCGAGGGCGCACAGGGTTCTTGCTTGCATGAGGGTCTCCTGGAAGGATTACAGAGGGCCGAGCGCCCACGGTCCCGCGATGGCGAAGGTGATGCCCGGGGTCTGGATATTCACGAACAGGTAGCGGCCGGTCGGATCGAAGCAGCAGCCGGCGAATTCGTTGCCGCGGTGGTCGCCCGACAGCGAGCTGCGCTTGCCGGCCGCCTGCAGCTGGCCCGCGCTCAGCACCACGTTGTTCTTGGCGAAGATGTAGGCGTCGCCGCCGCCGGTGATGCCCATCAGGCGCTGGCCGAAGCCGAAGCTGTCGGTGGTGGCGCTGGACGCGTCCTCGCAGATCAGGATGGCGTTGCGCGGGCTGATGGTGAGGTTGTCGCCCATGTTGCCGACGGTCGTGTTGGGGCTGGCGTAGATACAGCGCATGACCTGGGCCGCCAGGTCGAGCTCCCAGATCGCGCCGCGCGAGATTGGGCCGCCGGCGGTGTCCATCACGAACATCTTGCCCTGCGCATGCCAGATGCCTTCGCCGCGGTTCATGCGCAGCGCACCCTGCACCCAGCCCTGCGCGAAGGGGCCGGCGGCATTGGTGATGGTGGTGCCCGACGGGCCGGTGGCGTCGCCGCGGTTCTGGTCGGGATTGGCGACGTTCACCCAGTCGAGTGCATAGGTGTCGCCCACCAGCGCGCCGGCGATGTTGGCGTTGACCCTGGTCCTGGCGCGCGCCATCTGCAGCACGCCGCCCATGGCCAGCGTGCCGTAGCCGCCGCGCACGTCCGGCACGTAGCGGTAGAAGCCGGATTTGCCCGACTGGTCCTCGGTCATGTAGACGATGCC
>JAKOOD010000034.1 GCA_022701635.1 Burkholderiaceae bacterium
GAGATCCTGCGCAAGGCAAAACGCATCGAGTTCTACGCGATGGGCAATTCACGCGTGGTGGCGCTCGACGGCCAGCACAAGTTCTTCCGCTTCCGCATCCCGACCACCTCGTACGGCGACTCGCACCTGTTCTCGATGGCGGCCGAACTGCTCGGCCCCGGCGACGTCGTGATCGCGATCTCGACCGCCGGCCAGCTGCCCGAGCTCCTGAGCGCGGTCGATACCGCGCGCGCCGCCGGTGCCGACGTCATCGCCATCACCAGCAGCAAGTCGGCACTGGCGCGCAAGGCCAGCATCTGCCTGGCGGTCGACCACGCCGAGGATTCGACGACCTTCCTGTCGATGATTTCGCGCATCCTGCAGCTGCTGCTCATCGACATCATGGCGGTGGGGATTTCGCTGGGGCCGCAGGGAGAGGTGGCGGGCGAGGGCGACAGCGAACGCCGCCGCCTGCTGATCTCGCACCTGGACAGCTGAGCGGCGCCAGCCAACCGGTATATCCACGGCCGGTTGCCGGTAGCGCCCACGTGCATGCGCCGCGGCGTGGCCGCACCAGTGCCATGTTCCTATTTAACACCTTGAAACGTCTCTTACAGGCGCGCGAACAGCTTTCCGGAGCACTTGGCGGCACACTGTGGGCGTGCGTACAGAGCGCCCCGCAGTTGCACGGTAGCATTCGCTATCGATATTGAGAAGGAAGAATCATGAAATTTGCCAAGCCCACCATCATGCGTATCGCAGCCGCCCTGGCCCTGACCGCCGCGGCCACTTCCTCGTTCGCCCAAAGCCAGGAAGCGCGCCGTGGTTTCGACGCCGGCTACGAAGCGGGCCAGCGCGACGCCCAATACGACCGCGGCGACCGCGGTGATCGTGGCGGGCCGCGCGGCCCGCGCTGGGACCGCGTACGCATCCTGGAAGCCGAATATGGCGCGCGCGGCCGCATGTGCGACGCGCGCCGCGCAGTGCAGCGCGACGTGGTGCGCAACCGCGGCGCGATCCAGGTCGACAACGGCCTGTGCGGCGATCCGGCGGGCGGCGTCCCGAAGCGCCTGCGCGTGGTCTACCGCTGCCACGATACCGCCCCGGGACGCGTGGTCGCGCGCGAGGGCGAGACCCTGCGCCTGACCTGCCGCTGGTAAGTCAGTCCTCGACGAAGACCACCGCCGTGCGCGGCGGAATCTCGTAGCCGCCGCTGGCGCTGTCGAAGCGCGCCTGCGTGGCCCGCTTGTCGGCCGTGCCGGCCGCGCTGAACACCGGATGCAGGCGCATGCGCTTGCCCACCGCCTGCGGGTCGGTGACCGTGTGGCCGATCTTGTCCACGTTGATGAAGTAGGCGAGGCCGTTGAAGCGCGCGCCCTCATAGCCGCGGCCGTCCAGCCAGGCCGCCGCCACGGTCGGGATCTGCTGCGCGCCGGTGTTGAAGAAACGCAGGCGGTGCTCGATCTCGGCAGCCGTCGGCAGGCGGAACAGCGTCGAGCTGGCGCGCACCGCCAGCAGGTCGCGGAAGGCGTCGCGGGTCCAGGCGATATCGCTGGGCGCAGGCTTGAATGCGGCATTCGTCAGTAGCGGCTTGATCAGCGCATAGTCCTTGCCGTTGTCGGCTTCGGGCGGCAGGCCGGTGCCGAAATAATTGTCGCGGTAGGTCCAGTCGAGGCGGTTGAACCAGTCGCCCGAATTGAAGCTGTTGCGGTCGAGCGATTTCGAGCGCAGCACGTCGATGCCGGCGTGGTAGTAGGCGATGCCCTGGCTGAAGGCATCCACCGCCATGCCCAGCACCTGCACGCGCGCGCGCTCCTGGCTCGACGTACCCGGCGGCAGCTTGAACACGTTGATGTCGAACAGCGTCTGGTTGTCGTGGTTCTCGACGTAGTTGACCACTTCGCCCGGCTCCGCCGCGTAGCCGGCCGGCTGGCCGTTGTAGTCGATCGACGCCAGCGTCTTCACCTGGCCATCGTAGGTCTGCAGCGGATACGAACGGATCGAGCCCGCCAGGCCGGCGCGCACCAGGTCGGCCGCTCTCGAAAGTTCGGCCGCCGGTACCGGCCCTGCATGCGCATTCGGGTCGTACACCAGGCCGTTGATCCAGCCCTGGCGCTTGAACAGCGCTTCGCCGGCATCGCCGGCGGCGCCGCCGCGCACCGCATCGCGGGTACGGTCGTTGAAGGTGCCGATCCCGCTGCCGTTCAGGGACAGCTGCGACGCCTGCACGAAGCGCGCGCCGTCCGCCACTTCGCCGAAATTCCAGCCCTCGCCGAGCAGCTGCACGGGGCGGCCGGCCGCGCGGTTCACTTTTTGCTGCAGCTGTTCCATCACCGCGCGCGGCTGGTGGCCCATCAGGTCGAAGCGGAAGGAGTCGATCTTGTACTCGGTCGCCCACAGCGCCACCGAATCGATCATCAGCTTGCCCATCATGAGATTTTCGGTGGCGGTGTTGTCGCAGCAGGTCGACTGCTCGACGGCGCCTTTCGCATCCAGGCGGTGGTAGTAGCCGGGCACGATGCGGTCCAGCACCGATTTC
>JAKOOD010000043.1 GCA_022701635.1 Burkholderiaceae bacterium
AGGTCGACATCAGCTTCCCCGAAATCGAAAAGTTCGACCACCTGCCCCCGGCCAAGGTCGACGGCCCGATCGCCTACGTCTCCATCATGGAAGGCTGCAGCAAGTACTGCAGCTACTGCGTGGTGCCCTACACCCGCGGCGAGGAAGTGTCGCGCCGCTTCGAGGACGTGCTGACCGAAGTCGCCGGCCTGGCCGCCCAGGGCGTCAAGGAAATCATGCTCCTGGGGCAGAACGTGAATGCCTACCGCGGCGCCATGGAAAACGGCGAAGGTGAGCCGCAATTCGCCGACTTTGCGCTGCTGCTCGAATACGTCGCCGAGATCCCGGGCATCGAGCGCCTGCGCTTCGTCACCAGCCATCCGAAAGAATTCACCCAGCGCCTGATCGACGCTTACGCCAAGATCCCGCAGCTGGTGAACCACCTGTACCTGCCGGTGCAGCACGGTGCCGATCGCATCCTGCAGGCGATGAAGCGCGGCTACACCGGCCTCGAATACAAATCGATCATCCGCCGCATCAAGGCGGTACGCCCGGACATCACGATCTCGTCCGACTTCATCGTCGGCTTCCCGGGCGAAACCGACGCCGATTTCGAAGCGATGATGAAGCTGGTGGAAGACGTCGGCTTCGACAACAGCTTCAGCTTCATCTTCAGCAAGCGCCCCGGCACGCCGGCCGCCAACCTGGAAGACGACACGCCGCATGACGTGAAACTGGCGCGCCTGCAGCGCCTGCAGGCGCTGATCGACGCCAACACCCGCAAGACCAGCGCCGCGATGGTCGGCACGGTCCAGCGCATCCTGGTCGAAGGGCCGTCCAAGAAGGGCGTGAACGCCGCTGGACAGCCCGAACTGCAAGGCCGCACGGAAAATAACCGTGCAGTGAATTTCGCCCCGGGCGCAGCCGGCGACGCGCTGATCGGCCAACTGGTCGACGTGCGCATCACCGAAAGCCTGGATTACAGCCTGCGTGGCGACCTGGTCGCCAGCATTGAGACGATAGCAAAAGCCAGTTGAAAACCCAGACGCCTACCCAGCCTTCGTATTTCGTCCCCGAGCCGCTCGACAACACCCGGCTCGCCCACCTGTGCGGCCCGCTCGACGAGAATTTGCGCCAGATCTCGGCCGCGCTTGACGTGACCATCTTCCGCCGCGGCGAGCGTTTCATCGTCAGCGGCAGCAATGCCGAGCGCGCGGTCGAGCTGCTCGAACGCTTCTATGCCGTGGCCGACAAGGTCGTGCCGATCGAGGAAGTGCAGCTGGCGCTGGTCGAACAGCGCGCCGGCCTGAAGCCGACCATACCCGAACCGGCCGACGCGCCGAAAAAGGAACCGGGCGCCACGGCATCGACCGCCGCCGCATCCGCATCCGCCGAGGATGGCGACGCGGCCGTCTCCGACGACGAACTGGTCAGTCCGACGCTGAAGACCCGCCGTACCGACCTGCGCGGCCGCACGCCGCACCAGATCCAGTACCTGAAGGCGGTGCTGGAGCACGACATCAGCTTCGGCATCGGCCCGGCCGGTACCGGCAAGACCTATCTCGCGGTGGCGTGCGCGGTCGATGCGCTCGAGCGCGACGCGGTGAAGCGCATCATCCTGACCCGCCCCGCCGTGGAAGCCGGCGAGCGCCTCGGCTTCCTGCCGGGCGACTTCGCGCAAAAGGTCGACCCCTACCTGCGCCCGCTGTACGACGCGCTGTACGACCTGCTCGGCTTCGACCGCACCCAGAAGCTGTTCGAGAAGCAGGTGATCGAGATCGCCCCGCTGGCCTTCATGCGCGGCCGCACGCTGAACCACGCCTTCGTGATCCTGGACGAAGCCCAGAACACGACGGTCGAACAGATGAAGATGTTCCTGACCCGTATCGGCTTCGGCAGCAAGGCCGTGGTCACCGGCGACATCACCCAGGTCGACCTGCACAAGACCCAGCGCAGCGGCCTGGCCGACGCGATGCACGTGCTGAAGGATACCCGCGGCATCGCCTTCTCCCACTTCTCCAGCGCCGACGTGGTGCGCCACCCGCTGGTGGGCCGCATCGTCGACGCCTATGAAAAGGCGGCGTCGATCCAGGAGATCGGCGCCTTGCCCAAAACCGCAACCGTGACCCGAAATGCAAGAAAAAAAACATAATCTCGACCTCGACGTCCAGTACCCGGACACCCGCCTGGAAGCCGACATCACGCCCGCGATGATCGAACGCTGGGTGCAGGCCTCGCTGCTCGGCCCGGCCGAACTGGCGATCCGCTTCGTCGACGCCGAAGAAGGCCAGACCCTGAACCGGGAATACCGCGGCAAGGATTACGCGACCAACGTCCTCACCTTCGCCTACAACGAAGGCGCGGAAATCGCCGACGACGAACCGACGCAAGCCGACATCGTGCTGTGCACCGACGTGCTGCAGCGCGAAGCCGACGAGCAGAAGAAGACGGTCGAGGAACACGTGGCGCACCTGGTGGTGCACGGCGTGCTGCATGCGCAGGGCTTCGACCACGAGAACGATGAAGAGGCCGAGGAGATGGAGCAGCTGGAGCGCGACATCATGGAGGCTTTGTCGTATCCGGACCCTTATGCCGAGTACGAATAAATCGGCGTGACGTAGAACTTGGGCCCCTGCCTGCGCAGGGGCGACGTGCTGATTGCGTTGGCCGTAAAACCGTCGCCCCTGCGTAGGCAGGGGCCCAATTATTCACTTTACGCCTTCTTGAGCTGCTCCCCGATCGGCAGCTTGCGCACCCGCTTGCCCGTCGCCGCAAACACCGCATTCGCCAGCGCCGGCGCAATCCCCGCCGTCCCCGGTTCGCCGATGCCGCCCGGCTCGTCGCGGCTGTTCACGATGTACACCTCGACCGCCGGCGCCTCGTTCATGCGCATCACCCGGTAATCGCCGAAGTTGGTCTGCTGCACCTTGCCCCCGTCCAGCGTGACCTGCCCCCACAGCGCCGCACTGGCGCCGAACACGATGCCGCCCTCCATTTGCGCGACGATGGTGTCCGGGTTGATGTTCTGGCCGCAATCCACCGCGCACACCACCCGGTGCACGCGCACGTCGCCGTCGGCGCCGACCGAGACTTCCGCCACCTGCGCCATGTAGCTGCCGAAGGCGAACTGGGTCGATACGCCGCGTCCCATCTTGCGGCCGGCGACCGGACGCAGCGGCTTGCCCCAGCCGGCCTTGTCCACCGCCAGGTTCAGCACCGCCAGCGTGCGCGGCGACTTTTGCAGCAGCGAACGCCGGAACGCGACCGGATCGGTCTTGCTCGCATACGCCAATTCGTCCATGAAACTCTCGACCACGAACACGTTGTGGGTCGGCCCGACGCCGCGCCAGAAGGCGGTGGCCAGGCCGGGCGGCTCGTGGCGCACGTATTCCACGCGCATCGCGGGAATGCTGTACTGCAGGTCGGCCGCGCCTTCCACCGCGTCCGGATCGACCCCGTTCTTGACCGCCGGCGGCGCGAAGCGCGCCATGACCGAGGATCCGGTGACGCGGTGGAACCACGCGACCGGCATGCCCTTGTCGTCGATCCGGGCCGACAGCCGGTCATAATAATAGGGGCGGTACATGTCGTGCTGCATGTCCTCCTCGCGCGTCCAGATGACTTTCAGCGGTCCCTTGGCCAGCTTGGCCAGCGCCACCGCCTGGATCACGTTGTCGACTTCGAGCCGGCGCCCGAAGCCGCCGCCGATATAAAAATTGTGCACCTGGACTTTCTCGACCGGCACCCCGGCCACCTTGGCCGCCGCGCCCTGGGCCAGCGCCGGCACCTGGGTGCCGACCCACAGGTGGCATTCGCCGTTGCGCAGGTCGACCGTGCAATTCATCGGTTCCATGGTCGCGTGCGCCAGGAACGGCAGTTCGTAGACGGCGTCGATGCGGCGCCCATCCTGCTGTCCCAGTACCTTCAGCGCATCGCCGTCATTGCGGGCGACGGCGCCGGTGCCTTCCGATACCTTTGCCATGTCGGCCACGATGGATGCCGTGCTGACCTTGCCGTTGGCGCCGTCGTCGAAGCGCGGCGCCGCGGCCGCCAGGCCCTGTTTCGCGGCCCAGAAGTTGTCGGCGACGACCGCCACCGCGCCTTCCAGGCGCAGCACCTGGCGCACGCCCTTGACCGCCATCGCCTTCTGCTCGTCCACCGCCGCCACCTTCCCGCCCAGCACCGGGGACGCGGCCACCGCCGCGATGCCCATGTCCGGCAGGCGCGCGTCGATGCCGAACTGCGCCGAACCGTCGGTCTTGGCGACCGAGTCGAGACGCTTCTGCGAGGTACCGATCAGGGTGAAGTCGGCCGGGTTCTTGAGCTTCACGGTGGCCGGGAAGCTCAGCTTGGAGGCCGCCTCGGCCACTTCGCCGAAATGCACCGAACGGTTCGACGCCTCGTGGCGGATGGTGCCGCCCACGACCTTCAGCTCGCCCGGGTCGACGTTCCAGTTCTTGGCGGCCGCCTGCACCAGCACCGTGCGCACCTTGGCGCCGGCTTCGCGCAGCGGCTTCCAGGCGGCGCGCACCGAGGTCGAGCCGCCGGTCACCTGGCCGCCCAGCAGGGCGTCGGCGTACAGGCTGTTGTTGGCCGGCGCTTGCTCCAGCTTCACCTTGGTGAGGTCGGCGCCGAGTTCCTCGGCCAGCAGCTGCGGCATCGAGGTAAAGGTGCCCTGCCCCATTTCCACCTTGTGGACGATCAGGGTGACGATACCTTCGCGGTCGATGCGGATGAAGGCGTCGTGCGCCAGGCCCGGCGCGTCGCCGCTGGCGGCGGTGGCGGCCTGGCCGACGGCTTTCTCGGGCGGGGCTTCCTTGCGGTCGCTTTCGGGCTTCTTGCCGCAGCCGAACAGCGAGAAGCCGAACACCAATCCGCCGCCGGCGACGGCGCCGGCTTTCAGCAATCCCCGGCGCGAGGTGGACAGCGGCACATCTTTCTGTGGTTCTCTGGTCATGTCGGTCTCCTCGCTCAGGCCGCTGCAATCTTGATGGCCTTGCGGATCCGGCCATAGGTGCCGCAGCGGCAGATATTGCCCGCCATCGCATTGTCGATGTCGGCGTCGTTCGGCTTTGGCGTCGCGTGCAACAGGGCCGTGGCCGACATGATCTGGCCGGACTGGCAATACCCGCACTGCACGACGTCGATCTGGCGCCACGCCTGCTGTACCTTGGCGCCGACCGGATCGTTGCCGATCGCCTCGATGGTCGTGATCTTCTTGCCGGCCGCGCTTGAGACCGGCGTCACGCAGGAACGGATCGCCTGGCCGTCCAGGTGCACGGTGCAGGCGCCGCACAGGGCGACGCCGCAGCCGAACTTGGTGCCGGTCAGGCCGAGCACGTCCCGCAGGGCCCACAGGAGGGGCATGTCGTCGGGGACGTCGAGATTGGTGGTGGTGCCATTGACGTTCAGGGCGGGCATGGGGCGAGTCTCCTTATCTATTAGATGACGCACGAATAATGAACAACGTGACAAGCATAACGCGCTTGCCGGAAGGCCGCTCGGCACTGTGGTTTTACTCACACGGACTGCATAAAAAACAGGCATTCTGACTTTTGGTGTATCCTAACGCCCATCGCAACAACGGCTTTACGCCAACTATGCCCGAGCACCCTTCTGACGTCCGCACGGACGGCAAAACCCACCGGTCGCTGTTTGAACGGCTGACCGCACTGATCTCCCCTGAGCCCGAAAATCGCGCCGAGCTGCTCGAAGTCCTGCACGACGCCCATGAACGCAACCTGATCGACGCCGACGCCCTCTCCATGATCGAGGGCGTGTTCCAGGTATCCGATTTGTCGGTGCGCGACATCATGGTGCCGCGCTCGCAGATGGACGTCATCGACATCACCAAGCCGATCGAGGAGTGGCTGCCCATCGTGCTGGAAACCGCGCACTCGCGCTTCCCGGCCATCGAGGGCGAGCGCGACAAGGTGGTCGGCATCCTGCTGGCCAAGGACCTGCTGCGCTACTACGCGGAAGAATCCTTCGACGTGCGCGACATGCTGCGCCCGGCGATCTTCATCCCCGAGTCGAAGCGCCTGAACGTGCTGCTGCGCGACTTCCGCGCCAACCACAACCACATGGCCATCGTCGTCGACGAATACAGCGGCGTGGCCGGCCTGATCACGATCGAGGACGTGCTGGAACAGATCGTCGGCGACATCGAGGACGAATACGACTTCGACGAGGAAGAAGACAACGTCCTCTCGATCAAGGAAGGCCAGTTCGGCCCGCGCTGGCGCGTCAAGGCGCTGACCGAGATCGACCAGTTCAACGAAGAGATCGGCGTCGACCTGCCCGAAGACGACGTCGACACCATCGGCGGCCTGGTCGCCAGCCACCTGGGCCGCATGCCGCACAAGGGCGAGGTGTTCGACCTCGAGAACCTGCGCTTCGAGGTGCTGCGTGCCGATGCGCGGCAGATTCACGTGCTGCTGGTCGAGAAGATTCCGGTATCGGAAGACGAGCACGACTGATAATAGCGCCGGACCACCGTCGTCCCCGCGCAGGCGGGGACCCATGCTGAGTTACAGAATTCGGTATATCGGAACAGATGCAGTGTTTTGGATATACGGACTTCGGAAGTTCAGTATGGGTCCCCGCGTGCGCGGGGACGACGTATATAAGCTGTACGTGATGCGCTAATTTAAAATGCTATATCGCCTGACTGAATGGAACCTGGCTTGATCCTGCGCCGCCCAACCAAGACTGCCACCGCCCCCGACCCGGCGCTGCGCGGCACCCGCCCCTCCTTCAAGGCCCTCGTTCTTGCCGCCATCGCCGGCGGCCTGAGCCTGTTCTCCTTCGATCCCTTCGGCTGGTGGCCATTGCAGTTCCTGGTACTGGCCTGGCTGTTCTACCAGGTCGGCATGGGCAGCTCGGTCAAGCGCGCCACCTTCCTCGGCTGGGCCTTCGGCTTCGGCTGGTCGGTGGCCGGCATGCACTGGCTGTACATCGCGATCACCCGTTTCGGCGGCTTGCCGGCGGTGCTGGGCGCGATCGCGATCGTCCTGCTCGGCCTGTACATGGGCCTGTTCGGCGCCCTGGCGACCGGCCTGTCCACTTGGCTGCGCAAGCGCTGGTCGCTGCCGGTTCCCGCCTTCTTGCTGCTGGTGCTCCCTACCCTGTGGGGCGTGTCGGAATGGATGCGCGGCTGGGTGTTTACCGGTTTCCCCTGGGCCGCCGCCGGCTATGCGCACAACGTGGCGCCGCTGGGCGGCTTCGCGCCGCTGGTCGGCGTGTACGGTATCGGCGTGCTGGTGGCGCTGTGCGCGTCCTGCCTGGTGATGCTGACCCAGCGCCACAAGATGCCGGCGCTGGCGCTGTTCGGCGCGCTGCTGGTGGCGGGCGGCCTGCTGCGCCAGGTCGAATGGACGCACCCGAGCGGGCAGCCGATCACGGTGCGCCTGCTGCAGGGGAACATCCGCCAGGACGAGAAATTCGCTGCCGCCTACCTGGGCGAGATCCTGGTGCGCTACCGCGACATGCTCACCGCCGCCCCGGCCGACCTGATCGCCGCGCCGGAAACCGCGATCCCGGTGTTCCCGCACCAGCTGCCGCCGGGCTACCTGGGCACCTTCAACGATTTCGCCGCGCGCAGCGGCAGCTACTATTTATTTGGCATCCCGCTGGCGAACAACGCCGCCGATTACGCCAACAGCGTGGCCGGCATCGGTCCGCAGGGCCAGGCCTACCGCTACGACAAGCACCACCTGGTGCCCTTCGGCGAATTCATCCCGACCGGCTTCCGCTGGTTCACCAACCTGATGCAGATCCCGCTGGGCGACTTCACGCGCGGGGCGGCGGTGCAGGCGCCGTTCCCGGTGAAGGACCAGCTGGTGCTGCCGAACGTCTGCTACGAAGATGTGTTCGGCGAAGAAATCGCCAAGCAGCTGCGCGACGCGCCGCGTCCCGCCACGCTGCTGTTGAACGTGTCGAACCTGGCCTGGTACGGCGAATCGGTGGCGATCCCGCAGCACCTGCAGATCTCGCGCATGCGCTCGCTGGAAACCGGGCGCCCGATGCTGCGCGCGACCAACAACGGCGCCACCGCCATCATCGACGGCCGCGGCAACGTGCAGCAGCAGATTCCGTACTACCGCCAGGACGTGCTGGCGGCGCGCGTGCAGGGCATGGCCGGCATGACGCCCTACATCCGCTGCGGCAACCTGCTGTTCCTGGGCCTGGGCCTGCTGGCCCTGGCCGGCGCCTGGCTGGCCGGACGGCGCCGGCGCCGGGCCGACGCATGAAATCGGGCCGGCCCGGCCGAATAAAATCGCGGTTCGCGCCGCCGATTCACGATTCCATATCGATCCCACCTATAAAAACCGCTAAAATTGGTGTTTTAGCAAACTCACCGTGTTCGCGACCTGTGCGCGCGAAGCCTTTAGCTCGAAGCCCAAAGATGCTCACATTCCAACAAATCATCCTGACTCTGCAAACCTACTGGGACAAGCAGGGTTGCGCCCTGCTCCAGCCGTACGACATGGAAGTCGGCGCGGGCACCTTCCACACCGGCACCTTCCTGCGCGCGATCGGTCCGGAGCCGTGGCGCGCCGCCTACGTGCAGCCGTCGCGCCGCCCGAAAGACGGCCGCTATGGCGAAAATCCGAACCGCCTGCAGCACTATTACCAGTACCAGGTGGTCCTGAAGCCGGCCCCGGAAAACATCCTGGAGCTTTACCTCGGGTCGTTGCAAGCGCTGGGACTGGACCTGCAGAAGAACGACGTGCGCTTCGTCGAGGACGACTGGGAAAGCCCGACGCTGGGCGCCTGGGGCCTGGGCTGGGAAGTCTGGCTGAACGGCATGGAAGTCACCCAGTTCACCTACTTCCAGCAGGTCGGCGGCCTCGATTGCAAGCCGGTGCTGGGCGAGATCACCTATGGCATCGAGCGCCTGGCGATGTACCTGCAGGGCGTGGAAAACGTGTACGACCTGGTGTGGACCGAGTGGGAAGAAAACGGCGAGAAGAAGTCGCTGTCCTACGGCGACGTGTTCCACCAGAACGAGGTCGAACAATCGACCTACAACTTCGAGCACTCGAACACCGAATTGCTGTTCCAGGCCTTCGGCAACCACGAGAGCGAAGCCAAGCGCCTGATCGAGCTGGCGCTGACGCTGCCGGCCTACGAGCAGATCATGAAGGCCTCGCACAGCTTCAACCTGCTGGACGCGCGCGGCGCGATCTCCGTCACCGAGCGCGCCGCCTACATCGGCCGCGTGCGCACGCTGTCGCGCCTGGTCGCCCAGGCCTACTACGACTCGCGCGAGAAGCTGGGCTTCCCGATGCTGCCGAAAACCGCCGAAGCCAAAGCCGCCTAAGAACAGAATAGAACGAACATGAACCAGACCTTACTCGTCGAACTCCAGACTGAAGAACTGCCGCCGAAGGCGCTCGTGAAACTGGGCGCCGCCTTTGCGAACGGCATCGCCAACGGACTGAAAGCGCGTGGCTTCCTCGACGACGACAGCGTCGTCAGCGCCTGGTCCACCCCGCGCCGCCTGGCCGTGTCGATTACCAGCGTGCGCGCCACCTCGCCGGATAAGACCATCCGCGAAAAAGTGCTGCCGGTGAGCGTCGCCCTGGACAAGGACGGCAACCCGACCGCCCCGCTGGCCAAGAAGCTGGCCGCGCTCGGCTTCCCCGACCTGCAGGTGGCCGACCTCGAACGCGCCCCGGACGGCAAGGCCGAAAGCTTCTTCTACACCCACACCGCCCCGGGCAGCGCCCTGGCGTCCGGCCTGCAGCCGGTGCTGGAAGAATCGGTGGCCAAGCTGCCGATCCCGAAGGTGATGAGCTACCAGCGCCCGGACGGCGCCACCGTGCAGTTCGTGCGTCCGGTGCACTCGCTGCTGGCGCTGCACGGCGCCGATGTGGTCCCGCTGTCGCTGCTCGGCCTGGCGGCCGGCCGCAGCACGCTCGGCCACCGCTTCCTGTCGGACGGCCAGTCCTTCGACGTGACGGATGCCGATACCTATAACGATCTGCTGAAGACCCGCGGCAAGGTGGTCGCCTCCACCGAGGAACGCAAGGAAGCGATCCGTACCCAGCTGCTGGCCAAGGCCGGCGGCGACCAGGTCCTGATGCCGGAAGCGCTGCTCGACGAAGTGGCGGCGCTGGTCGAATGGCCGGTGGTCTACGCGTGCAAGTTCGAGGACGCGTTCCTGTCGGTGCCGCAGGAATGCCTGATCCTGACCATGCAGACCAACCAGAAGTACTTCGCGCTGACCGACAGCGCCGGCAAGCTGCGTTCGCGCTTCCTGATCGTGTCCAACCTGGAGACCGACGATCCGAGCGCCATCGTCGGCGGCAACGAACGCGTGGTGCGCCCGCGCCTGTCGGATGCCAAGTTCTTCTTCGAGCAGGACAAGAAGAAGACCCTGGCTTCGCGCCTGCCGCAGCTGGCCAACGTGGTCTACCACAACAAGCTGGGCACCCAGGCCGAGCGTACCCAGCGCGTCACGCGCCTGGCCGGCGCCATCGCGGCGCGCCTCGGCTACGACGTGCAGCTGGCCGAGCGCGGCGCCCAGCTGGCCAAGGCCGACCTGCTGACCGACATGGTCGGCGAGTTCCCCGAGCTGCAGGGCATCATGGGCACCTACTATGCCCGCAACGACAACGAGCCGGAAGAAGTCGCGCTGGCCGCGTCCGAACACTACCAGCCGCGCTTTTCGGGCGACGCCCTGCCCTCGACCAACACCGGCCTGGTGGTGGCGCTGGCCGATAAACTGGAAACCCTGGTCGGCATCTGGTCGATCGGGCTGCAGCCGACCGGCGAGAAGGACCCGTTCGCGCTGCGTCGCCACGCGCTGGGCGTGATGCGCATGCTGGTCGAGAAGCGCCTGCCGCTCGGCATCGCCGACCTGCTGCGGCAAGCCGCCGCCGTGTTCGAAGGCCAGGCCGGCTTCAAGGATCCGACCCCGGAGGTGACCGCCTTCATGCTGGACCGCCTGCGCGGCCTGCTGCGCGACCGCGGCTTCTCGCCGAACGAGGTGGAAGCGGTGCTGGCGCAGAACCCGGACCGCGTCGACGACGTGGTGCAGCGCCTGGAAGCGGTGCAGGCCTTTGCCGCGCTGCCGGAAAGCGCGTCGCTGGCCGCCGCCAACAAGCGCATCACCAACATCCTGAAAAAGAACGAGGAAGCGCTGGCCCAGGCAGGCAGCGTCGATCCGGCCCTGCTGCAGGACGAAGCGGAAAAGACCCTGTTCGCCGCCGTCACGCGGGTGCAGCCGGAAGTCGATGCCGCCTTCGAAAGCGGCGACTTCGGCGGCACGCTCAAGACCCTGGCCCAGCTGCGCGACGCGGTCGACGCCTTCTTCAACGACGTGATGGTGATGGCCGAGGACGTGGCGCTGCGTAACAACCGCCTGGCCCTGCTGCAGCGCCTGCACGCGCTGATGAACCGCGTGGCCGACATCTCCAAACTGGCGGCATAAGCGGATCAACATCAGGCAAGCACCATGAAACTGATCATCCTCGACCGGGATGGGGTCATCAACCAGGACTCCCCCGATTTCATCAAGTCGCCGGCCGAGTGGATCCCGGTCCCGGGATCGCTCGAGGCGATCGCACGCCTGAACCAGGCCGGCTACCGCGTCGTCATCGCCTCGAACCAGTCGGGCATCGCGCGCGAACTGTTCGACATGACGACGCTGAACGCGATCCACCAGAAGATGCATGGGGCGGCGCAGCTGGTCGGCGCCGATATCGACGCCATCTTCTTCTGCCCGCACGCGGCGATCGACAATTGCGACTGCCGCAAGCCCAAGGCCGGAATGTTCGAGGAGATCAGCAAGCGCTTCAAGGTCGGCCTGAAGGGCGTGCCGACCGTCGGCGACTCGCTGCGCGACCTGCAGGCCGGCTTCATCAGCGGCTGCCTGCCCTACCTGGTATTGACCGGCAAAGGCGAAAAGACGCTGGAGACCGGCGGCCTGCCGCCCGGGACGCAGGTCTTCCCCGACCTCGCCGCGATGGTTGCCGCCTTCCTGAAATCCCCCACGGCCGGCCAGGCCGGCTGAATCACCCTCTGTCGGAGACCGTTCTTGCGTACCGCCACCCTGTTTTTGCGCTCTTTGCTATTCACGATCATCATGGTGGCCGCCACCGTCGTCTGGGCCTGCGTGTGCTTCCTGGCCGCGCCCTTCCCCTACAACACGCGCTTCTGGGTGACCTCGCGCTGGAACGTCTTCATCATCTGGTGCGCGCGCGTCATCTGCGGCATCCGCTACCAGTTCAAGGGCTACGACAACCTGCCGTCGGGTCCGGCCGTCCTGTTGTCGAAGCACCAGTCGGCATGGGAAACCATCTTCCTGCTGCCGAACATGACGCACCCGCTGGTGTTCGTCTTCAAGAAGGAAATCCTCTACATCCCGTTCTTCGGCTGGGCCATGGCGCTGCTGCGCATGATCCCGATCGACCGCAAGCGCGGCAAGCGCGCCTTCGCCGACGTGGTCCGCCATGGCAAGCGGCGCCTGGCCGACGGCCAGTGGATCATCATGTTCCCGGAAGGGACCCGCATCCCGGTCGGCGAGAAAGGCACCTACAAGAGCGGCGGCACGCGCCTGGCAATCGCGACAGGTGCAACTGTCGTGCCGATCGCGCATAATTCAGGTGAGTGCTGGCCGAAGGGTTCGTTCATCAAACGTCCGGGCCTGGTCACCGTCTCGATTGGCAAACCGATATCGCCTGAAAACCACACTCCCGACAGCCTGATGCAAGAGGTCGAAAATTGGATAGAATCGGAAATGCGCGTCATTTCGCCCCACGCCTACAAAGGTACCTGAACGAATTGGGCGCGCGGACCAAAGCACCATCTTCATCGCAGCCCACCATGACCTCCCCGCAGAACGACGCGCAACAGCTGGAAATGTTCCAGGACATGTTCGCGGCCTTGAAGTCGCCGGCCCCGCCGGCGGCGGCAACACCCGCTTCACAAAGCCATGCCCCCCCGGCGCCGCTGTTCAAGGCGCCGCCCACGCCGACCCGCGGCCTGCCGGCGCCGCCGGTCGGCCCGAACGACCCGCCGCTGCAGAAGATCCAGCTCGGCTCCCACACCGTCCACTACGCGCTGCGCCGCTCGGCGCGCCGCTCGCACGGCTTCATGATCGACGACGACGGCCTGCGCGTGACCTCGCCGCGGCGTTCCAGCCACGCCGACATCGAGAGCGCGATCCGCGCCAAGCAGGGCTGGATCCTGACCAAGCTGTTCGAACGCGGCGAACGGCGCGTCATACGCGCCCAACGCGCGCCGGTGGAATGGGTCGATGGTGCCCGGCTGCCCTACCTGGGCGGCGACATCACCCTGCGCCTGCAGGGAGCGGCGCGCAGCCACTGCGTGTTCGATGCCGAGGCGCGCACCCTGAACGTCGGCGTGACGCCCGGCCTGTCCGAATGGCAGCTGCGCGAACGCGTCAAGCGCTGGTTCCAGGACGAGGCGCGGCGCCTGTTCGGCGAACGCCTCGACCTGTACGCGCCGCGCGTGGGCGTCCGCTACAACGCGTATGCGATTTCCTCGGCCGGTACCCGTTGGGGATCGTGCACGGTGGCCGGCAACATCCGGCTGAACTGGAAGCTGGTGCACTACCCGCTGGCGCTGCTCGACTACGTGGTGGTGCACGAACTGGCGCACCTGCGCGAAATGAACCACAGCCCGCGTTTCTGGGCCGTGGTCGGCGAGGTATTCCCGGATTACGACGGCGCCAAGGCGGCGCTCAAGAAGCGCTCGATCGAGATGCCGGTGTTGTTTCCGGAGGAGTGAGCGCCCGATCCGCGCGGATCAGGCGGCGCCGCGGAACTGCAGTTCGCCGGCAGCGCGCGCCGCGGCGATGACTTTCATGGCCTCGACCTCGACCGCGCTCAGGCAGCGGAACGGGATCGGCAGGGTGCCGCGCTTGAGCACCATCATGAAGCCCTTGGAATAGGTGCGGATGCGGCTCACGTCGTTCCAATCGATCAGCGACACGCCGGTGTCGCTGGTGCGCACGATGCCGTGCTGGTCGATCGCGAATTCGTAGGTACGGCGCCCGCGGCGCAGCAGGATGAAGTGCAGCGCCGCCGACAGCGTGCTCTTGGTACGCAGGTAGAAGCCGAGCGGCCAGCGGATGTGGCGGCGACGGATCAGGTAACCGCCGTGCTCCCACATGAAACCCAGGTATTCGAACAGGGTATAACGGACCCAGAAATGCAATTCCTGGGAGGCCGCCGGCGGGTGCACGACCGGGATCGCCGCTGCCGGCATCGCATCGGCGCCGAGATCGGCGGCGTGCGGGTGTTCCATGAGCGCGGCGTCGGCTTCGGCGCCGCCCCCTCGCGTGCGATGAGACCACAACATGTCCATCCCCTTTCGTTCTTTATACTAAAGGTATGGTAGCAAAAGCTAGTCAATAAATCGTTGCAAGAGTTCAACAGTGCGCGCCGTCGCGCCACGATGCTTGGCGGCGAAAGACAGTGCCCGCGCACCCATGGCGGCACGGCGCGCATCGTCCTGCAGCAGAGCGGCGGCTTCGCGCAGCAAGGCATCGGCGTCCGTCACGCGCAGCGCGCCGCCGGCGGCCACCGCTTCCTCGGTCGCCTGCAGGAAGTTGAAGGTGTGCTGGCCGACCAGCACCGGCTTGCCGAGGGCGCAGGCTTCGATCAGGTTCTGGCCGCCCAGCGGCAGCAGGCTGCCGCCGATGTAGGCGCAGTCGCAGGCCGCGTAATAGGCGAACATCTCGCCCATCGAATCGCCCAGCAGTACATCGGCTTCCAACTGCGCGGCTTCCAACTGCGCGGCTCCCAACTGCGCGGCTTCCAACTGCGCCGCCTCGCCCCGCTCCGCCAGGCTGGAGCGGCGCGCCAGGCGCAATCCGCGTTCCTCCACCAGGCGCGCCACGTCGTCGAAGCGCTGCGGATGGCGCGGCACCAGCAGGAGCAGCATGCCCTGGGGGCGCGCCGTGCGCAGGAAGGCGTCCAGGATCAGCGCTTCCTCGCCTTCGCGGGTGGACGCGCACAGCAGCACCGGACGGCCGGCGAAGCGCGCGCGCAGCATGGCGCCGGTCTGCAGCGCGGCTTGCGGCGGCACCACGTCGAACTTGATGCTGCCGGTGACGGCGACGTCGGGGGCGCCGAGGGAGCGGATGCGCGCGGCGTCGGCCTCGGTCTGGGCCGCCGCCAGCGTGATCCCGCGCGCCGCTGCCATCATCAGGCCGCCGAAGCGCCGGCCGCGCTGGAGCGAACGCTCGGACAGGCGCGCATTCACCAGCGCCACCGGGATGCCGTAGGCGCCGCAGGCCGCGATCAGGTTCGGCCACACCTCGGTCTCCATCAGGATGCAGATCTTCGGCGTGTAGTGATGCAGGAAGCGGCCGACCATGAAACCGGTGTCGTAGGGCAGGTAGGACTGGATGACGCGTCCGTGCTTCTTGAACAGCGCCTCGCCGGTAGCACGCCCGGTCGGCGTCATGTGGGTCAACAGGATGCGGCAGTCGGGCCAGCGCGCCAGCAGCATCTCGACCAGCGGCTCGGCGGCGCGGGTCTCGCCGACCGACACCGCGTGCACCATGATCGTCAGGCGCGCGCTTGCGCCATGCCTGGGCCTGCGGCCGTAGAAGCCGAGGCGCTCGCCCAGGTGCAGGCGGTAGCCCGGCTCCTTGCGCCCGCGCCACCACAAGCGGCCCAGCACCAGCGGCAGCGCCAGCCACCAGAGAATCGAATACAAAAGAGCGTAGAAAAAGTGCATCTCAAACCTATGGCAATAATCCGCGCGCCGCGGTCACGACCTGCTCGACCGTCGGCGGCGCGCCGGCATCGCCGAGGTTGACGATGCGCGGCGACCAGTTGCCCTCGGTCTTCCAGCGCGGCGAGTCGCAATAGATCTCGACCGTGGGCCGGACAAAAGCGGCGGCGATGTGGGTCAGGCCGGTATCGACGCCGACCGCCAGCGCGGCGTGGCGCGCCAGTTCCACCGCATCCATCATCGACAGCTTCGGCAGCACGCGCGCGTTCGGCAGGGCCGCGGCCAGTGCCTCGGCTTCCTGCTGTTCACGCGGCGAACCCCAGGGCAGCAGGATGGGCAGCGGCGCCAATGCCCGGCCCAGCGCGATCCAATGAGCAGGCGCCCACTTCTTGGCATCGCGCGCGGTGCCGTGGAAAAAAACCGCATAGTCGCCGGCCGGCATCCAGTCCGGACGCGTGGCCGACGGCGGCGGGAGACCGAAGTCGGGGGGAGAGTCGACCGTATAGCCGAGCACCGCGGCCACCACCTGGCGCCCGCGCGCGACCGCATGGGTACGCGGCTCGACCGCGATGCTGCGGGTATGGAATACGCGCGAGATGCCTTCGTAGCCGGAATCCTCGGTGCCGTTGGCCAGGCCGATCTTCTGCCCGCCGGGCCGCACCCGCGCCGCGGCCATGATGATGCCGGTCTTGATCAGGCCCTGGGTATCGAATACGTAGTCGTACGCCTCAAAGCGCAGGTCGCGGAAAAAGCCGTGCAGCTCGGCGCGCACGGCCGCGTCGCCGAGTCCCTTTTTCCAGCGCCGCAGGGCGAACGGTATGACCTTGCGCACCATCGGGTTCAGGCGCACCAGGCTGACGTAGCCCTCTTCCACCACCCAGTCGACCTGGGCGCCCGGGTGGTGGCGCAGGATGTCGGCCACCAGCGGCAGGTTATGCAGCACGTCGCCGAGCGACGATACCCGGACCAGCAGGATCTTCATATTCAATACGTCTTCTTTAATGCGTCATCTTTAATGCGCCATTATCGCAGGTCACTATGCGGCTTCAGAACGGCAGGTGGGCATCCGGCTTGGCGGCCAGGATCACGCGTGCGAATTCTTTCTGGATGCGGTCCAGCGCCTCCGGATTCTCGCCTTCGAAACGCAGCACCACCACCGGCGTGGTGTTGGAAGCGCGCGCCAGGCCGAAGCCGTCCGCATACTCCACGCGCAGGCCGTCGATGTCGACCACACGCTCGGCGCCCGGGAATTCGGCGTTGGCGCGCAGCTTGTCGATCAGTTCGAAGTTCTCGCCTTCCTGCAGGTGCAGGTGCAGTTCCGGGGTGCTGGACGCCTGCGGCAGGCCGTTCAGCAGGCTCGAGGGATCGGCTTCGCGGGTCAGGATCTCCAGCAGGCGCGCGCCGGTGTACAGGCCGTCGTCGAAGCCGAACCAGCGGTCCTTCCAGAAAATGTGGCCGCTCATCTCGCCGCCCAGCGGGGCGCCGGTTTCCTTCAGCTTGGCCTTGACCAGCGAGT